>NZ_JBJIAK010000059.1:0-33255 GCF_045310915.1 Mycobacterium sp. SMC-17
CTCATTTTCGAGAGACCTCGACCTCTATCCCGGCAACGACGCGCCAACCACCTCTACACCCTCATCTGTGAAGAGCCCGGAAACACCGGATCGCATTTTTGTCCGCATGTCGGGCCGGCCACGGCACCGCGCCGAAATTGGTTTCGCCAGCGGTCGGCCGGAATACCCGTGGGGCCGATTCCCCTATTACGCCGGCAAACCCTTCGGCAATCCCGGGCGGGCGCGGCCGGAGTCAATTCGCGAGGTCGATGATGCGCTGTGCCGCCAGCGCCGGCGTCAACTCACCCTCGCGCACCTGGCGTTCCACCTCGTCGCGATTGGCCTTGACGGCGGGATTCGACAGCACCCGGTCCAGCACCGTGTCACGCACCATGGTCCACGTCCAGTCGACCTGCTGGGCCCGACGCCGGGCCTCGAATTCGCCTGCCGCACTCAATGTTTCACGATGCTTGAGCACGGTGTCCCACATCGCCGCCAGACCGTCGCCGGTCAGTGCGCTCATGGTCAGCACCGGCGGCCGCCACAACGTGTCGCGCGGATAGATCAACCGGATCGCCCCGGACAGTTCCCGCGCCGCGGCCTTGGCCTCGACGGCGTGCTCGCCGTCGGCCTTGTTGACCACGATGACGTCGGCGAGCTCCAACACGCCCTTCTTGATGCCCTGCAACTGGTCACCGGTGCGGGCCAGCGTCAGGAAGACGAAGGTGTCGACCATGTTGGCCACCGTCACCTCCGACTGGCCGACGCCGACGGTCTCGACCAGGACCACGTCGTAGCCGGCCGCCTCCAGCAGCACGATGGTCTCGCGGGTGGCCTTGGCCACCCCGCCGAGCGTGCCCGACGTCGGCGACGGGCGGATGTAGGCCTCCGGCTGCACGGCCAGCTGCGCCATCCGGGTCTTGTCGCCGAGGATCGAACCGCCGGTGCGGGTCGACGACGGGTCGACGGCCAGCACCGCGACGCGGTGGCCCCGCTCGATGAGGTGCATGCCGAGCGCTTCGATCGTCGTCGACTTGCCGACGCCGGGGACGCCGGTGATGCCGACGTGCAGCGCACTGCCGGCCTCCGGGGTCAGTTCGAGCAGCAACTGCTGCGCGGCATCACGGTGGTCGGCCCGGGTGGACTCGACCAGCGTGATGGCACGCGACAGCGCCGCCCGGTCGCCGGCCCGGATCCTGGCAGCGAGTTCGGGCACCGGGGTCGTCATGCCCGCCACCTCAGAGCTTGTAACCCAGCCGCTCGGCGAGCTTGCCCAACAGGCCGATCGCGGCGTCGGCGATCACCGTCCCGGGCGGGAAGATCGCCGCGGCGCCCGCCTCGTACAGCTCGTCGAAGTCGCCCGGCGGGATCACGCCGCCGACCACGACCATGATGTCCGGACGCCCCACCTCGGCCAGTGCGTCGCGCAGCGCGGGCACCAGCGTGAGGTGACCCGCCGCCAGCGACGACACCCCGACCACGTGCACGTCGTTGTCCGCCGCCTGCCGCGCCACCTCGTCGGGCGTGGAGAACAGCGAGCCGACGTCCACGTCGAAGCCGATGTCGGCGAACGCGGTGGCGATGACCTTCTGGCCGCGGTCGTGGCCGTCCTGGCCCATCTTGGCCACCAGGATGCGGGGGCGGCGGCCGTCGGCCTCGGCGAACTTCTCGACCAATTCGGTTGCGGTGCTCACGTTTCCGGTCTTCCCCACCTCGTCGCGGTAGACGCCGGCGATGGTGCGGATCTCGGCCTGGTGCCGGCCGTACACCTTCTCCAGCGCGTCGGAGATCTCACCGACGGTGGCCTTGGCGCGGGCCGCGTTGATGGCCAGCGCCATCAGGTTGTTGCCCAGTCCGTCCTCGCCTGCCGAACCGGATTCGCCTGCGGCGCGGGTCAATTCGGCCAGTGCCGCCTGCGTCGCGGCCTCGTCGCGGTCGGCCCGCAGCTGCTCGAGCTTGGCCAGCTGTTCGGCCCGCACCCGGCTGTTCTCGACCTTGAGGACCTCGATCTCCTGGTCCTCGTCCACCTGGTACTTGTTGACGCCGATCACCGTCTGGGCGCCGGAGTCGATGCGGGCCTGGGTACGTGCGGCGGCCTCTTCGATGCGCAGCTTCGGGATGCCCTCGCCGATGGCCTGCGCCATGCCGCCGTGCTCGGCGACCTCCTTGATGTGCGCACGGGCCTTCTCGGCGAGCTGGTGGGTGAGCCACTCGACGTAGTACGAGCCGCCCCACGGGTCGATGGGCCGCGTGGTGCCCGACTCCTGCTGCAGCAGCAGCTGGGTGTTGCGCGCGATGCGGGCCGAGAAGTCGGTGGGCAGCGCCAGCGCCTCGTCGAGGGCGTTGGTGTGCAGCGACTGCGTGTGGCCCTGCGTGGCGGCCATGGCCTCGATACAGGTGCGCGCGACGTTGTTGAACGGGTCCTGCGCCGTCAGCGACCAGCCCGAGGTCTGCGAGTGCGTGCGCAGCGACAGCGACTTCTCGCTCTTGGGGCTGAACTCGGCGACCAACTCGCTCCACAGCAGACGGCCGGCGCGCAGCTTGGCCACCTCCATGAAGAAGTTCATGCCGATGCCCCAGAAGAAGGACAGCCGCGGCGCGAACTTGTCGATGTCCAGGCCCGCGTCGAGGCCGGCCTTGATGTACTCGACACCGTCGGCCAGCGTGTACGCCAGCTCCAAATCCGCTGTGGCCCCGGCCTCTTGGATGTGGTAGCCCGAGATGGAGATCGAGTTGAACTTCGGCATCTTGGTACTGGTGTAGCCGAAGATGTCCGAGATGATCCGCATCGACGCCTTCGGCGGATAGATGTAGGTGTTGCGGACCATGAACTCTTTGAGGATGTCGTTCTGGATGGTCCCGGCCAGCTTCTCCGGCGGCACACCCTGTTCCTCGGCGGCCACGACGTAGAGCGCGAGGATCGGCAGCACGGCACCGTTCATCGTCATCGAGACGCTGACGCTGCCCAGGTCGATACCGTCGAACAGCTGGCGCATGTCGAGGATCGAATCGATTGCCACACCGGCCATTCCGACGTCACCCTGGACGCGCGGGTGGTCCGAGTCGTAGCCACGGTGGGTGGCGAGGTCGAACGCGACCGACAGGCCCTTCTGGCCGGCGGCCAGGTTGCGGCGGTAGAACGCGTTCGACTCGGCGGCGGTGGAGAACCCGGCGTACTGACGGATGGTCCACGGCTGGTTCACGTACATGGTCGGGTACGGCCCGCGGATGAACGGCGGGGTGCCCGGGAAGCTGTCCAGCGGATAACCGGCCGCGGCGACGGCGTCACGGTCTTCGGCGATGTACATCGGCTTGACGTCGATGCCCTCGGGCGTCGACCAGGTGAGCTGCTCCGCGGTGTAGCCGTGCGCCTGCGCGGCGTCGGCGACGTGGGCGTCAACGGCGCTGGAGGACGGCGCTACCGGGCTTTCTCCGTGCAGCGGGACGTCGGCGAAACTACCGATGGTGGTCACGTCAGAAGCGGTCATTGTCATGCCCCCAATCGGGTGAGCAGGGTCGAAAGCGCTTCGACGGCATCGATTTTCATGGTCAGGTATTCGTCGGGCTTGTCGGTCGCGTCCGCGACGGCCTTCTCCGGCCCGGCCAGGTACACGTGCGCGACGCCGGCCGCGCGGGCGGCCTTGACGACATCGCTCGCCTCGTCGGCGTACCGGGCGTCGGTGCCGCAGACCACCGCGGCCACCTGGCCCGCGGCCGCCGCCGCGACACCCGCGGCGTCGACGGTGCCGGGGTTGACGGCCTCGATGCCGCCGGAAGCCAGCAGGTTCGCGGCGAACGTGGTGCGGATGTTGTGCTCGGCGAGCGGGCCGACCGGCAGCAGCACGGCCTGCGGTCGCTTGCCGGTCTTGGCCAGGTACGCATCGGAACGGTTGCGCAGCGCTTCGAAAGCCGCGGCGTAGCGCACCACGCCGGGGAACGAATCCGTCTGTGCGAGCGGGCTTTCCGCGAGGTTCGGGAATTCGTTGACGCCGGTGAGCGCCGTGCGCCGGTGTGCGATGTCGTCGGCGCGACGGGCCGCGACCTCGGCGATCTGGGCGCTCAACTGATCACGGGCCGCGACGAAACCGCCCAGCGACTCCAGCTCCTGGAACTTCGCCCAGGCCCGCTGCGCCAGCTGGTCGGTGAGGTCCTCGACGAACCACGAGCCGCCCGACGGGTCGACGACGCGACCCAGGTGCGACTCCTCGAGCAGCAGCAACTGGGTGTTGCGCGCCATGCGGCGGCTGAAAGTGACTGCCGTGCCGGGCAATCCACCGTCGATGGCGGCGTCGAACGTCTCGACCAGCACGGTGTCGGCGCCACCGACGCCGGCGGCGAACGCGGCGAGGGTGGTGCGCAGCATGTTCACCCACGGGTCACGCTGCGACATCATGGCCTTCGAGGTGACGGCGTGGATGGTCGCGGCGCCGGCGTCCGGTGCGCCGACGACCTCCGCCACGCGGGCCCAAAGCCGGCGCGCCGCACGGAGTTTGGCGATGGTGGCGAACTGGTCGTCGTCGGCGGCGAAGCGGAAGCTGAGCTGCCGCAGCGCGTCGGCGGCCGACAGTCCGCTCTCGGTGAGCAGACGCAGGTACGCCACACCGGCGGCGATGGCGCCCGCCAGCTCCAGCGAGGCACTCGCGCCGAGGTTGTGCAGCGCGGCGGCGTCGACCGTGACGGCGCGCACTCCCCCGTCGTACTCGGTCAGTTTCGCGGCGGTGGCGACGACGTCGGCGTCGGTCGCGGCAGCGCGGCCGGACAGCGGCGCGGTCAGCGGGTCGGCACCCAGGTCGATCGACAGCCGGGCACGCTGGTCGGCGTCGAACGGCTTGTCCAGCGTGAGCAGCTGGTCAGCGGCGGCCGCCAGGTCGGCACCGGCATCCAGGAGCACCGGAACCAGATCCAGGAAGACGCCCTCGAATACGCGGTCGAGCTGGTCGACGGGCACGCCGCCCGAACCGACCCGGACCTCGAGGGCGCTCGTGCCGTCGGTCAGGGCGAGCAGGATGGCACCGTTGACCGTGGCGACGTCGGCATCGCTGGCGATCGGGAAGGATTCGGCCACCTTCCAGCCGGCGAGCACGTCGCGGTGGGCGTCACCGCCGCGGGTGAACGGCCAGTGTCCGGGCAGCGCGGGCTCGGCCAAGCCGTCCAGGCTGGTGTAGAGCGGACGGACCGGGAAACCGTCGTACGTGGGTGAATCGAGCAAACGCTCGGGTTCGGCAGGCAGATCCTCGACAGCCTTGCGCGTGCTCTTGGCGAGCACACCGGCGACGTTCTCTTGCCACCGCGCGTAGCGGTCCCGAACGGTGGACGCGTCGACAGTCACCGGCGACTCCCAATCTTTCGGCCATCAGACATCTGGCACTGCATGCAGAAATGCCTATCACACTTGATTTTCAGGCTAAATCACGCAGGTCGCTACTACCCAGTAGCTCCACCGCACACCGGTTGCGCATACCCCGGACAGCGACGGGTCAGGGCGCTCGAACGTCGCATGGGCCCGCTCCTGACAGCGATGATCGGGCGGTCAACCCGTACCCTTGGAACACGTGAACTCCGTTGTCAGCGCGCTGCGCACGGTCCTGTCCGCCGTGCAGGCCACTGCGGCACAGATGCCGCTGCGACGGGCCGTGGGCATCGGGGCGGCAATTGTGATTCTTGTCGCAATCGCCATCTGGGTGCCGTTGCCCAACGCGGTGCAGATGCGCGACTGGGCGGCCGCCGCCGGGCCGTGGTTCCCGCTGGCGTTCCTGCTCGCGCACACCGTCGTCACGGTGCTGCCGTTCCCGCGCACCGCGTTCACCCTCGCCGCAGGCCTGCTGTTCGGCTCCGCCCTCGGCGTCACACTGGCCGTCATTGCCAGCACGCTGAGCGCGTTGATCGCGCTCTGGCTGGTGCGCGTGCTCGGCTGGCAGTTGAGCAAGCTGTCGCACAAGCACATCGACAGCCTCGACGCGCGACTCAAGGAACGCGGCTGGGCGGCGATCCTGTCGATGCGCATGATCCCGGCGGTGCCGTTCTCGGTGCTCAACTACGCCGCCGGGGCCTCATCGGTCCGGGTGGTGCCGTACGCATTCGCGACGTTCTTCGGGCTGCTGCCCGGTACCGCGGCCGTCGTCATCCTGGGCGACGCCCTCACCGGACAGATCCGGCCGTCGCTGCTGGTCGTGTCGGCCTGCACCGCGACCATCGGGATCTGCGGGCTGATCTACGAGATCCGGCTGCACCGCCGCGCCCACGCCGCGCAGCACCCGGTCGACGCGCACAGCTGACTACGACTCGCGCTCGGGCAGACCCTTCGCCGTCATCGCGGTGAACAGCGCCAGGAACAGCACGGCCGGCGCCGCGTTCACCGGCTTGTCGTGGGCCCTGATGTGTGCGCCGACGGCCAGCGTGAAGTACAGCGCCAGCATCGCGGTGGTCAGCCGGGCCAGGGCCGAATTACG
This sequence comes from Mycobacterium sp. SMC-17, assembly GCF_045310915.1. Classification (NCBI taxonomy): domain Bacteria; kingdom Bacillati; phylum Actinomycetota; class Actinomycetes; order Mycobacteriales; family Mycobacteriaceae; genus Mycobacterium; species Mycobacterium sp. SMC-17. The sequence continues at coordinate 6,429 of NZ_JBJIAK010000059.1, forward strand.
TTGTCCGGCAAGCAGGCCCACGGCAGCCGCCGCCTTGGAGCCGACGAGGATCCACCGGTACTCCAGCGGGAAGTGCACGCCGTTCAGGGCCTTCTCGATGGGTGCGACGGGCACGGCACACGCCGCCGCGTCGCCGGCCATCAGAAGCGCCAGCGCGGTGTAGGTGCGGCGGGACGTCAACAGGCTCATGGTCACCTCGAGTGCTGCCCGGCGGGCGGGTCGATTTCGGGGAACGGACGCGCCTCGAGCGGCTGCGTCGGCGGGGCCGGGGGCACCGGCACCGACGGGACGCCGTAGCCGGGCTGCTGCACCGGCGTGCGGGCCTCGGCTTCCGCCTTTGCCACCGCCTGCGCGATCGCCGGATCGGTCTGGGTGGAGAACCAGTCGGCGACCTCGTCGTCGTCATCCTTGGCGGGGGCCTCGTCGACCGGCGACGGCGTGTAGCGGAACACGCCGTCCTCCCCCGGGGCGCCGAGCAGCTTGGTGAAACCCTGTAGCGCCGAACCGAAGTCGCTGGGCACCACCCACACCTTGTTGGCCTCGCCCTTGGCCATCTGCGGCAGCGTCTGCAGGTACTGGTAGGCCAGCAGCTCGGGCGTCGGCCGGCCGGCCTTGATGGCCGCGAACGTCTTCTCGATGGCCTTGGCCTGGCCCTGCGCGTTCAGGTACTGGGCGGCCCGCTCACCCTGCGCGCGCAGGATGCGCGACTGCCGGTCTGCCTCGGCGGCCAGGATCGCCGCCTGCTTCGCACCCTCGGCCGCCAGAATCTGTGACTGCTTCTGCCCCTCCGCCTGCTTGATGGACGCCTCCCGGGCGCCCTCGGCGGTCAGGATCATGGCGCGCTTCTCGCGGTCGGCGCGCATCTGCTTCTCCATCGAGTCCTGGATCGACGGCGGCGGGTCGATGCTGCGCAGCTCGACGCGCGCGACGCGCAGACCCCACCGGCCGGTGGCCTCGTCGAGCACGCCGCGCAGCTGGGCGTTGATCTGGTCACGCGAGGTCAGCGTCTGCTCCAGCGTCATGCCGCCGACGACGTTGCGCAGCGTCGTGGTGGTCAGCTGCTCGACGCCGACGATGTAGTTGCTGATCTGGTACACCGCGGCCTGCGGGCTGGTCACCTGGAAGTAGACGACGGTGTCGATGTTGACCGTCAGGTTGTCCTCGGTGATCACCGGCTGCGGCGGGAACGACACGACGCGCTCACGCAGATCCACCCGGGCCCGGATCTTGTCGATGAACGGCAGCAACAGCGTCAGCTGGCCCGAGACGGTCTTGCTGTAGCGGCCCAGCCGCTCGATGACCGCTGCCTCGGCCTGCGGGATGAGCGCCACCGATTTGACCACCACCACGATGGCAAACGCCACCAGGATCAGCAGAAGGACAAGTGCACCAGTCAATTTCAGCTCCCCTTGCGTTCAGATGGCCCGGAAGACCACCGCGGTCGCGCCGTCGATCCGCATCACGGTGACGTGATCGCCGGGTTCGAAGACATCGTCGTCGGCCATCGGGCGCGCCGTCCAGATTTCGCCGTCGAGTTTTACCTGCCCTTCATGGCGGGTCACCCGTTCCAGCACCAGCGCCGACTTGCCTTCCAAGGCCTTCACCGGTTCGGGCAGGCCCGCGGCACCCAGCCGCTTGCGCAGCGCCGGCCGCACCAGGACCAGCAACAGCACCGACACGATGAGGAAGGAGAGACCGTCGGCCCAGATGGGCCAGTCGGTGGCCCAGCTCAGACCTGCCGTCGCGAGGGCACCGCCAGACAGCATGAGCAGGAACATGTCACCGGTCAGCGCTTCGGCACCGGCGAGCCCGATCGCCACGATGAGCCACAGCAACGGCACCGGCATGCGACCAGAGTAGCGCCTTGCAGGCTTAATCGGCCGGAGCGTTTTACACTGCGTGCATCATGTGGTGTCCAAGTGTTTCGCTGACGGTGTGGGCCAATGCCTGGCATGCCGGCCTGGCCGCACCCGACGATGTCCTCGATGCGCTATCGCCGTGGGCACCAAGGCATTCCATTGCCGCTTACGACGCCGTGGCGGCCAGCCGGACGGGGCTGCCGTGGCCCGACCTGACCAACTACGGCGGCGTCACGTTGCTGCAGACGCTGCGGCACGCGGCCGGCGCCGCGCGCTCGGAGCCGGCCCTGAACCTGGTACTGCCCGTACCCGGGGATGTCCGTGGACTGACCCCCGGCACCCAGTTCCAGCAGGACGCCGTCGACATGGGCGAAGCCGTCGTCGTCACCTCCAACTACGGCGAGGCCGTCGGGCTGGTCCCCGATTTCGAATACGAGGACGACACCGACGACGCCGAGGTCAAGGCCCTGTCCTGGACGGTGTACTCGCTGCCCAGCGCTCCCGTGGCCGGCCACTTCGACCTCGGCGAAGAGGAGTACCGCCTGCGCGACGCGGTCCGGTCGGCGGCCGACGCCCTCGGCCGCCTGCGGGCCGAACCCGGTTCGGACATCGAGGATCCGCGCGAGATGGTCGAGCAGCTGCTCGAGGCCGGACACCTGCACAAGCTGCCGGACCACGCCCCCACCCGCGCGGTGCGGGTGCTGGAGACCGCGGCCCACATCGACGCGATCATCACCGTCAGCGCCGGGCTGGCGCCCATCGGCCTGCAGAGCGCATCGGAGATGCAGATCGCCACCGAGGCCATGCGGCCTTTGACCGACATCGTGCGCTCGGCCCGGCTGGCCGCCGTGACGGCCATCCTGCACTCGGCCTGGGAGCGGTAGAACCGGTCAGTCGCCGCAGCACCCCGGCAGGCACGACGCGCCGTTGATGCTGCAGCCGTGCCCGGGCACCGGCTCCGGGCCCTCGACCCGCGCCGGCGCCGCACCCGTGCGCAGTTCGTCGACCAGCGCCGCGGCCAGCCGCGCGTACCGCGGGTCGGCATTGGGAGTTGTGGTGCGCACCAACGTGATTCCCGCCTCGGCCGCCTGCTCGGCGAGCTCGTTGTCGAGGTCCCACACCACCTCGATGTGGTCGGCGACGAATCCGATGGGACACACCACGACAGCTGTGGTGCCCGCGTCCCCGAGCGCGGCGAGATGGTCGGCGACGTCAGGTTCCAACCACGGCACCTGCGGCGGGCCGGACCGTGACTGCCACACCAGGTCGTAGTCGCCCACCCCGACGGCCTGAGCGACCAGACGCGCCGCGTACGCCACCTGCCGGCTGTACAGCCGCGGTCCGTACCGTTCGTCGGCGGCCACCGGTATGGAGTGCGCCGTGAACACCAGGCGCGCGCCCGCAGGCGCGGAATGCAATGCCTGCGAGACGAATTCGGAGTACATCTCGACGAAAAGCGGATGGTCGAAGTACTGCCTCAGCTTCACCAGCTCCGGCGCCTGCGGCCCCGCCGCAGCCCTGCCGCGCGCGATGTCCTCGACATACTGCCGGCAGCTCGAGTAGCCGCCCCACGCCGACGTGGTGAACACCGCTGCCCGGCGAACTCCGTTGTCCCGCATGGCGATGACGGTGTCCTCGACGTACGGCTCCCAGTTACGGTTGCCGAAATACACCGGCAGATCCGGCATCGCCGCCTCGAGCTCCGAGATCAAGGCGCGGTTGATGCCGTTGATCGGCGACACGCCACCGAAATGCAGGTAGTGCTCGGCCACTTCGTCGAGCCGCGCCGGCGGGATGTTGCGTCCGCGGGTGACGTTCTCCAGGAACGGGCGGACGTCGTCGGGACCCTCGGGTCCGCCGAACGACAACAGCAGCAGTGCGTCGAAATCCACGGGTTTGTCCCCTCCTCAGACGCGAAACGGCGTCCCGGCAGTCGAAACCTGCTGGAACGCCGTTTCGGCGGAAAACAAATCGAATCAGAGCAGCTGGGTGCTGGCGCCACCGTCGGCGTAGATGATCGAGCCGGTGGTCGCGGGCAGCCATTCGGACAGCAACGCACAGACGGTCTTGGCGACCGGCGTCGGGTCCTTCATGTTCCAGCCGATCGGCGCGCGCTGGTCCCAGCCCTCTTCGAGCAGCTGCATCTGCTGGCCGGCCTCGTCGCCGAGGGCACCGCCGACGATGGCGCTCATGGCCAGGGTCCGGATGGGGCCTGCCGCAACGAGATTGGAGCGCACGCCGTACTTGCCGGCCTCGCGCGCGACGAACCGGTTGACCGACTCGAGGGCGCTCTTGGCGACCGTCATCCAGTTGTAGGCGGGCATGGCGCGGGTCGGGTCGAAGTCCATGCCGACGATGCCGCCGCCTTCGTTCATGATCGGCAGCAGGGCCTTGGCCAGCGAGGCGTACGAGTAGGCCGAGATGTGGATGCCCTTGGCGACGTCCTCGTAGGGTGCGTCGAAGAACGGGTTGATGCCCATGCCGCTCTGCGGCATGAAGCCGATGGAGTGCACGACGCCGTCGAGCTTGTTGCCCGCGCCGATCACCTCGGTGACGCGCTCACCGAGCGAGGCCAGGTGCTCCTCGTTCTGCACGTCGAGCTCCAGCAGCGGCGCCGGGTTCGGCAGCCGGTCGGCGATGCGCTGGATGAGCTTCATCCGGTCGAAGCCGGTGAGCACCAGCTCGGCGCCCTGTTCCTGGGCGACCTTCGCGATGTGGAACGCGATGGACGAGTCGGTGATGATCCCGGTGACGAGGATCCGCTTGCCTTCGAGCAAACCTGCCATTGTGCTGACTCCTTTAAACGAAAGTTCTGCTAAGCCAAAGAATTCGGGTCAGTGACCCATGCCCATGCCGCCGTCGACCGGGATGACCGCACCGGCGATGTAGCCGGCGTCCTCGGACGCCAGGAAGCTGACGGCACCGGCGACCTCTTCGGCCGTGCCGACGCGCTTGGCCGGGATGAACTCCAGCGCACCTTCCTGGATGCGCTCATCGAGGGCACGCGTCATCTCGGTGTCGATGTAGCCGGGGGCGACGACGTTGGCGGTGACGCCGGCCTTGGAGAGCTCGCGCGAGATGGAGCGCGCCATACCGATCAGGCCGGCCTTGGCGGCGGCGTAGTTGGCCTGGTTGCCGATGCCCCACATGCCCGAGACCGAGCCGATGTAGATGATGCGGCCGAAACGCTTGCGCTGCATGCTGCGCGACGCGCGCTGGGTGACGCGGAACGCGCCGGTGAGGTTGGCGTCGATGACCTCGGTGAACCGCTCCTCGGTCATGCGCATCAGGAACGCGTCCTTGGAGATACCGGCGTTGGACACCAGCACCTCGACCGGGCCCTGGTGCTCTTCGACCTCTTTGAACGCCCGGTCGACGGCCTCGGCGTCGGTCACGTCACACACGACGCCGAACAGGCCCTCGGGCGCACCGGAACCGCGGTGGGTCACCGCGACCTTGTGGCCGTCGGCGGCCAGACGCTGCGCGATGGCCAGGCCGATACCCCGGTTACCACCGGTGACCAGCACGGAACGGGAAACGAAGGCCGGACGGCCGGCTGCGGGCGTGGCGGCACCCTCGGTGGCAACAGTGTCACTCATGCTGGTCAACTTATCGTCTCGGCCGGTGCACGCCTAAATCGGCACGCTGCGGCGAGCCGCACAACGGTCTGTGCACGCGTTGTCCGCTCAGCGCGCCGCCATGGCGCCGCGGCGACGGTTCGCCACGAACCGGACGACGTCGGCGATCCAGTCCCGGTCGGTGCGCAGCGTCAGCAGCGGGGCATCGCATCGGCGCAGTGTGCGAGCCACTTCGTCGCGGTGCGCCTGGGCGGCGCGGGCGAAGTCGTCCCGAAGTTGCTCATCGATGGTGAATTCCTTGGTGATGCCGGACTCGGCGTCCTGCAGCACCACGTCCCCGACGGCCGGCAGCTCCACGTCGCGCGGGTCGATGATCTCGATGCCCAGCACCTCGTGGCGCCCGGAGATGGCCCGCAGTGGGCGCATCCAGTTGATCGGGCCGAGGAAGTCACTGATGATCACGGCCATGCCGCGGCGGCGCTCCGGCCGGCGCAGCGCGTCGATGGCGGCGGCCAGGTCACCACGGACCCCGGCCGGGGCCTTGGGTGTGGTGGCGATGGCGCGCAGCAGCTCCTGCTCGTGCAACCGGCCGGACAGTGCGGGCACCCGGCGGACGGTGTCGCCGTTGGAGATGATCGCGCCGAGCCGGTTGCCACCACCGCTGTTGAGGAACGCGATGGAGGCCGCCGCGGCGACCGCCAGATCACGCTTCTCGCAGCCGGCGGTGCCGAAGTCCAGGCTCGCCGACATGTCGACGACCAGCCAGGTCTCCAGCTCCCGGTCGGCGATCATCTGCCGCACGTGCGGATGCGTCGTACGGGCCGTGACGGACCAGTCCATCCGGCGGACGTCGTCGCCGGGCTGGTAGAGCCGGGACTCCCCCGGCTCGGAACCCGGCCCGGGGATCAGACCCTGGTGGTCGCCGTGGAGGACACCGTCCAGCTTGCGCCGGACGGTGAGCTCCAGCTTGCGCAGGGCGGCCGACAGTTCGGGATCGCGAATCTGGCCGCGCTGCAGTGACGGCAGATCGACGGACCGGCCGGTCTGCGGCGAAGCCGAACGATCAGACCCGGGGGCGGTCACCGACCAGAGGCCCCAGCTGCGCCGGCCATCACGGGCGGAACCGAATGTCCTTGCTGCGGAATGGCATTCACCTGCGGCAGCGCGACCGTCTGCAGGATGCGGTTGACGACGGTCTCGGCGGAGATCTCGTCGGCGAGCGCGTCGTAGGTGAGCACGAGGCGGTGCCGCAGCACGTCCGGGATGACCTCGACGACGTCCTGCGGGATGACGTAGTCACGGCCACGCACCAGCGCCAGCGCACGGGAGGCACTGATGATGCCCAGCGAGGCGCGCGGCGAGGCGCCGTAGGCGATCCACGCCTTGGCGTCGGGCATACCGAACTTCTCCGGCTCGCGGGTGGCGGTCACGATGCGCACCACGTAGTCGACGAGCGCGTGGTGCACGAAGGTGTTGGCGGCCACGTCCTGCAGGCGCAGCAGGTCCTCGGTGGTGAGGATCTGCTTGGGCTCCGGCGGCTTGACGCCCATCCGGTAGATGATCTCGCGCTCTTCCTCGGGCGACGGGTAGCCGACGTTGAGCTTGAACAGGAAGCGGTCGCGCTGCGCCTCGGGCAGCTGGTAGACGCCCTCCTGCTCGATGGGGTTCTGGGTCGCCATGACCAGGAACGGGCTGGGCAGCGGGAACGTCTTGCCGCCGATGGAGATCTTGCGCTCGGCCATGACCTCCAGCAGCGCCGACTGCACCTTGGCGGGTGCGCGGTTGATCTCGTCGGCGAGCAGGAAGTTGACCATCACGGGGCCGAGCTCGATGTCGAACTCTTCCTTGCCGACGCGGTAGATGCGGGTACCGACGATGTCGGTGGGCACCAGGTCGGGGGTGAACTGGATGCGGGCGAACGAGCCGCCGACCACCTTGGCGAAGGTCTCCACGGCGAGGGTCTTGGCGACACCCGGGACACCTTCGAGGAGGACGTGGCCCTTGGCCAGCAGGCCGACCAGCATGCGCTCGACCAGCTGGTCCTGGCCGACGATGATGCGCTTGACCTCGAAGATGGCGCGCTCGAGGGTGTGCACCTCGGACTGCAACGAGCCGCTGACGGGCTGCTGCGCGGCGGGGGCGGCGTGCGCCCCGGGCGGGTAACCCTGTGTGGGTGCCGGGCCTGGGTAGCCTCCGGCGCCGTCGGGCGGCCCACTCGGTGACGTCATCTAGCTTCCTCCCACAATTGTTTCGGCCGGGTGTCCGGCGCAAAATCGCTGGTCTAGCGGGTAGCCGCCAATATAGCGGCGCGCCCGGAGTCAACTATTCCAGGCGGCTGCGTATCCGTCGACGTTGCCACGACGGACTTAGGTGATTATCAGGTCTCGATGATGCGGGACAGGTGCGGCGACATGCCGGCCGTCCGGACCGGACTGACCGTCACCTTGCCCGCGCTGCCGGACGCCTCCAGCATCTTCCCGTTGCCGAGGTAGATCGTGACGTGCTGGCTGCCGCCGGGGCCGTAGAAGATCAGGTCGCCGCGCTTGGCCTGCGACGGCGGGATGGCGCGCCCGGTGTTGTACTGGTCGCCCGAGTACTTGGGGATCTGCACGCCGACACCGGCGTAGGCGTAGCGGGTGAAACCCGAACAGTCGTAGCCGATCTTGCCGGCGTCGTAGTCCACGCCGGGGCCGGGACCGGTCAGGGTGCCGCCGCCCCACGAGTACGGGACGCCCATCTGGGAGCCGCCGCGCCGGATGACGTATTCGATGGCCTGCTTACCGCCGACGCGGCCGCCCGGCATCATCGTGGCGCTGCCGCCGCCACCGCCGCTGGGCTTGCCGCCCAGGCCCAGGCTCGACAGGAAGCTCTGGCCGAGGTTCTGGGTGGTCTGCAGGGCCAGCTGGCTGGCCTGGAACGTCGCGTTGGCGATGGCCACCGGGTCACCGGGCGCGCCGGAGCTGGGTTTCGCAGGCAAGGTCGGATCCCAGCCGCCGTCGGGGTCGGCAACCGCACTCGGCGCAGGCCCGAACGCGAGCGCCAGCGCCAGCGCGCCCACGCCCGCGAGGAGGTCTCTCCGGTGAAATTCCTTGCCCTGCAATGCAATAACCCCTGTATCAGTATTCGATGTAACGGATCACGTACGGCGTCATGCCGCTGGTTCGTACGGGCGACACCTTGACGTTGGAACCGGTGTAGGGCGCTTCGAGCATCTGCCCGTTGCCGAGGTACAGGGTCACGTGCTGGCTGCCACCCGGGCCGTAGAAGATGACGTCCCCGCGGCGGGCCTGCGATGTCGGGATCTTGCGGCCCGCCTCATATTGGTTGCCGGAGTAGTGCGGCAGTTTGATGCCGACGCCGGCGAAGGCGTAGAGGATCAGACCCGAGCAGTCGAAGCCGACGGTGCCGGCACCCGAGTCGATGCCCGTGCTGGGACCGGCGGCGGTGCCGCCGCCCCATGAGTACGGCACGCCGATCTGCGACATTGCGCGCTTGATGACGTATTCCGAGGCCTGTTTTCCGTACACGCGCGGGATGGCGCCGTTGGTGTATCCCGACTTGGTGACGGTGGCGGGCACCAGGCCGAGTTTCTGCAGGAAGCTGTGGCCCATCTGCTGGGTGACCTGAGCCGACGTCGCGGTCATGCCGAGCACGTTGTTGATGACGGCGATCGGGTCACCGGGGATGTTGGCGCTCGGAATCTTGGGCAGGGTCGGATCCCAGCCGCCGTCGTCCCACTTGCGGGGGCCGGCCGCGGCGGGCGCGCCGTCCCAGTTGTCGGCATACCGGCCGGGGTTGGCCGCCGGAGTTCCGGACGCCGGGGCACTCGCGGCCCACTGCGTACGCGCCGCGTTGAGCTTGGCCTGCGCCGCGTCGCGCTGGCTGACCAACTGGTCCAACTGGGTCTGCTGGTCGGCGAACGTGGTCCGGGCGTCGGTCAGGGCCTTGACCGCGTCGTCCTGTCTGGCCTGGGCATCTTTGACGGCCTGGTCGGCCTTCTGCTTGGCCAGTCGGGCGGCGGATTCGCGGTTGGCCAGTTCGGTCCGGCTGCGCTGCAGATCGGCGATGGCCTCCTGCGAGCTGATGGTCAGCGCCTGGCCGGTGGCGGCGGTGTTGATCATCTCGCCGGGATCGGTCGCGGTCAGGTAGGACGCGGACGGCCCGTTGATGTACGCCGCCTCGGCGTACTTGTCGAAGTGCGCCTGGGCGGCGGCGATGGCCGCGTTGGCGTCCTTCAGACCGGTCTGGCTGGTGTCGATGTCCTGCTGGGCGGTCGCGGCGTCGTCCCGGGCGGTCTGCACGTCGGCGATGGCCTTGTTGACCGATTCCTGCCGGGTCTGGATGGCCGCGCCGAGGTCCTGCAGTTTCTGGTTGGCATTGGCGAGTTCGGTGACCAGGGCGGCGATCTCGCTGCTGCCGGGTTGGGCCGACGCGATACCGGAGGCGAAGACGGACGCGGTCATCACACCGAATACGAGCGACCCGGTGCCGACGCGACTGCCCAACCGGGTGGCCAGCCCACCGGTGAAGGGCCGAATGCTGCGTCCCATTGACTCAGGTCTCCTAAGGCTCCAGCGCGCTGGTGCCCGCCTAAGGCAAAAGCGGGCTCGATCCGTTGGTCCCGTAAGTCGCAGAAATCACAAATCATCACAACTGCAACAAGCGGTACCAACTGCACCGTACGTCACAGGTTGCACAAATGAAACGTTAGTAACAAACCACACCGTTGTAATTGAAAAAGGTGTGACCGAATAGTGATATTCGAATTCGCGGCGCCCCGCGCGCAGCTACCGAGATGCGGGCGCGGCGGCGTCCTGCGGCGCCGCAGCCGCTGCCGCTTTCCGGGCCCGGACCTGCAGAAACCGGGTGCCCACGGCAGCCGCCACCACGCCGAGGATGACCACCACAGTGAACGACGTCCAGGGAAATATCGGGGTTTCCAGCTGGCTCACAAAATTCTTCGAGTTCTGCACAACGCTCGGCGTCTTCGCGAGATCCTGACCGGCCTCCAACAGCGACCTGTCATAGGTCGGGCTGACCGAGCCGGCGAAGCCGGGACTGAGGGTCAGCACCGTCGACTCGGGGTACACCCGGCCGACGTCCGCGGCGATGTCGCGCAGTGGGGTGTCGATGCCCGGACTCGTCGGCAGCACCACGATCTTGAGGTCGATGCCCTTGGCGTGGGCGTCGGCGACGACCTGACGCAGGGCGGCGGCCTCCTGCGCGGCCTCGGCCGCCTGCTTCGCCTCCTGCGGCGTGGCCGGCGTCTTGGCGGGCGCGATGCCCGGCGCACTGACCCCACCGTCACGCACCTGCGTGATCACCGTCGCCATACACACGTCGACAGGGGTCTTGGCCGGGTCCTGCCCGACCGTGGCACAGACGTCCGGCGGAATGAATGCCGCGAAAGTTGTCACGCGGCAAACGGTACTGGAATTTCCTCGAACTCCCTGACGGCGCACCCGGAACCCGACAAGACTGTAGCCACCCCCTGGGCGCTCATAGGACAAGCGTACTGTTAGGGTAGCAACGCGCCGCTGACACAGCCCGTCGCGGCGAGATCTAGCCGGGAGTTGATGTGAGCAGCAATTCATTTGGAGCCCGTGACACGCTCGTTGTCGGGGAAAACAGCTACGAGATTTTCCGCCTCGACGCGGTTCCGGGTACCGAGAAGCTTCCCTACAGCCTCAAGGTGCTTGCGGAGAACCTGCTGCGCACCGAAGACGGCGCCAACATCACCAAGGATCACATCCTGGCCCTGGCCAACTGGGATCCGTCGGCCGAGCCGAGCATCGAAATCCAGTTCACCCCGGCCCGCGTGATCATGCAGGACTTCACCGGCGTGCCTTGCGTCGTCGACCTGGCCACCATGCGTGAGGCCGTCACCGCCCTCGGCGGCGACCCCAACAAGGTCAATCCGCTCTCTCCCGCCGAGATGGTCATCGACCACTCCGTCATCCTCGATGTGTTCGGCACCGCCGACGCCTACGAGAAGAACGTCGCCCTCGAGTACGAGCGCAACGCCGAGCGCTACCAGTTCCTGCGCTGGGGCCAGGGCGCCTTCGACGACTTCAAGGTCGTCCCGCCGGGCACCGGCATCGTCCACCAGGTCAACATCGAATACCTGGCCCGCACCGTCATGGTCCGTAACGGCCAGGCCTACCCCGACACCTGTGTGGGTACCGACAGCCACACCACCATGGAGAACGGCCTGGGCGTGCTGGGCTGGGGCGTCGGCGGTATCGAGGCCGAGGCCGCCATGCTGGGCCAGCCCGTCTCGATGCTGATCCCCCGCGTCGTCGGCTTCAAGCTGACCGGCGAAATCCAGCCGGGCGTCACCGCCACCGACGTGGTGCTGACCGTCACCGACATGCTGCGCAAGCACGGCGTCGTCGGCAAGTTCGTCGAGTTCTACGGCAAGGGCGTCGCCGAGGTGCCGCTGGCCAACCGCGCCACCCTGGGCAACATGAGCCCCGAGTTCGGCTCGACCTGTGCGATCTTCCCGATCGACGAAGAGACCATCAACTACCTGCGCCTGACCGGCCGCACCGACGAGCAGCTGGCGCTGGTCGAGGCCTACGCCAAGACCCAGGGCATGTGGCACGACGCCGACCGCGAGCCGGCCTTCTCGGAGTACCTCGAGCTGGACCTTTCGACGGTCGTGCCGTCGATCGCCGGCCCGAAGCGCCCGCAGGACCGAATCCTGTTGTCGGAGAGCAAGATCGCGTTCCGCAAGGACATCCACAACTACGTGGAGGAGCAGCACCCGGCCGACCACACCAAGCTCGACGAGGCCGTCGAGGAGTCGTTCCCGGCTTCCGACCCGGCCGCCCTGTCGTTCGCGGACGACGGTGCCGTCAACGTCCAGTCCGCCGCCAACGGTGCCGAGGGCCGCCCGAGCAAGCCGGTGCGCGTCAAGGGCGACCGCGGCGAGTTCATCCTCGACCACGGTGCCGTCGCGGTCGCGGGTATCACCTCCTGCACCAACACCTCCAACCCGTCGGTCATGATCGGTGCCGCCCTGCTGGCCCGCAACGCCGTCGAGAAGGGCCTGTCCAGCAAGCCGTGGGTCAAGACCAACATGGCCCCGGGCAGCCAGGTCGTCACCGACTACTACGAGAAGGCCGGCCTGTGGCCGTACCTGGAGAAGCTGGGCTTCTACCTGGGCGGCTACGGCTGCACCACGTGCATCGGTAACACCGGCCCGCTGCCGGAGGAGATCTCCAAGGCCGTCAACGAAGAGGACCTGACCGTCACCGCGGTGCTCTCCGGTAACCGCAACTTCGAGGGCCGCATCTCCCCCGACGTCAAGATGAACTACCTGGCCTCGCCGCCGCTGGTCATCGCCTACGCCCTCGCCGGCACCATGGACTTCGACTTCGAGACGGACTCCCTGGGCAAGGACACCGACGGCAACGACGTCTTCCTGCGCGACATCTGGCCGTCGGCCCAGGAGATCGACGACACCATCAAGAGCGCGATCAGCCAGGACATGTTCCGCAAGTCCTACGCCGACGTGTTCAAGGGCGACGACAACTGGCGCAACCTGCCGACCCCGGACGGCGACACCTTCGCCTGGGACGACGCCTCGACCTACGTCCGCAAGGCGCCGTACTTCGACGGCATGGAGATGGAGCCCGCGCCCGTCACGGACATCAAGGGCGCCCGCGTCATGGCGCTGCTGGGTGACTCGGTGACCACCGACCACATCAGCCCGGCCGGCCCGATCAAGCCGGGTACCCCGGCCGCGGACTACCTGGACGCGCACGGTGTGGCCCGCAAGGACTACAACTCGCTGGGCAGCCGTCGTGGCAACCACGAGGTCATGGTCCGCGGCACCTTCGCCAACATCCGCCTGCAGAACCGCATCCTGGACACCATCGGCCTCGAGGGCACGCAGGGTGGCTACACCCGCGACTTCACCCAGGAGGGTGGCCCGCAGGAGTTCATCTACAACGCGTGCATGAACTACCAGAAGGCCGGCATCCCGCTGGTCGTGCTGGGCGGCAAGGAATACGGTTCGGGCTCCTCGCGTGACTGGGCCGCCAAGGGCACCACACTGCTGGGCGTCAAGGCCGTCATCACCGAGTCGTTCGAGCGCATCCACCGGTCGAACCTGATCGGCATGGGCGTCATCCCGCTGCAGTTCCCGGCCGGCGAGAGCGCCAAGTCGCTGGGCCTGGACGGCACCGAGACCTTCGACATCACCGGCATCGAGGAGCTCAACGCCGGCAAGACACCGAAGACGGTGCACGTCTCCGCCACCAAGGAGGACGGCACCAAGGTCGAGTTCGAGGCCGTGGTCCGGATCGACACCCCCGGTGAGGCCGACTACTACCGCAACGGCGGCATCCTGCAGTACGTGCTGCGCAACATGCTGCGGTCGGGTAGCGAGGCCTGACAACTGGCTGATTCGGTTGGGCAGCCCCCGGGCTGCCCAACCGAACGCCGGTAGGAGTCCTGGTGCCCAAAGTCAGCGACGATCATCTCGCCGCCCGTCGAGCGCAGATCCTCGACGGCGCCCGACGCTGTTTTTCCGAGTTCGGGTACGAAGGTGCGACAGTGCGGCTTCTCGAAGAAGCCACCGCGATGTCGCGCGGCGCGATCTTCCACCATTTCCGCGACAAGGACGCGCTGTTCTTCGCGCTCGCCGAGGAAGACGGCGAGCGGATGGCCGAGACCGTCGAGAAGGACGGCCTCGTGCAGGTCATGCGGAACATGCTGGCCAAGCCGGAGAACTACCAGTGGCTGGGCACCCGGCTGGAGATCGCCCGCCGGCTGCGCACCGACGCCGAGTTCCGCGCCGAGTGGCAGCAGCGCTACGAGGAACTCAACCAGGCCACCATCGCGCGCCTGGAGCGCAAGAAGGCCGCCGGCACGCTGCGTGACGACGTGCCCACCGAAGTGCTGCACATCTATCTCGACCTGGTGCTCGACGGCCTCATCGCGCGGCTGGCCTCAGGGCAGACCGGCGAGGATCTGGCGGCCGTCCTCGACATCGTCGAGGCATCGGTCCGCCGAAAGCCCTAGCGGCTCAACCCTTTCAGCGGTTCGCGCTCATCACCGACAGCAGCTCGTAGCCGACGTGTGCGGCGGCGATGCCCGTCAGCTCGGCGTGGTCGTACGCCGGGGACACCTCGACGATGTCTGCGCCCACCACGTTCAGACCGGTCAGCGAACGCAGCGAATGCAGCAGTTCGCGCGACGTCAGTCCCCCGGCCTCCGGCGTCCCGGTGCCGGGCGCGTGCGCCGGGTCCAGCACGTCGATGTCCACCGAGACGTAGACCGGACCGCCCGCCAGCCGCTTGACCATGCGCTCCCGCACGCTCGCGAGGCCGTCGACCTGGTAGTCGTCGGAGCGGATCACCTGGAAGCCCAGGATCGCGTCGTCCTCGAGGTCCTTCTTGCTGTACAGCGGCCCACGGATACCCATGTGCAGCGAACGCTCCATGTCGATGAGGCCCTCTTCGCTGGCCCGGCGGAACGGTGTGCCGTGCGTGTAGGCGGCGCCGAAGTAGGTGTCCCAGGTGTCGAGGTGGGCGTCGAAATGCAGCACGGCAATGGGGCCGTGGTCGCGGTGCAGTGACCGCAGGATCGGCAGCGCGATGGTGTGGTCGCCGCCGAGCGTCAGCACGGCGCTGCCGTCCTTGCGCAGCGCGGTCACCTCGGTGTCGATGGTCTCGATGGCCTCGTTGATGTTGAACGGGTTGACGCCGATGTCGCCGGCGTCGGCGACCTGCTGATTGGCGAACGGTGACACGTCGAGCGCCTGGTTGTAGGGCCGCAGCAGCTTGGACGCGGCACGGATGTGGCCCGGGCCGAAGCGCGCGCCCGCGCGGTAGGACACGCCGGTGTCGAACGGGACGCCGAGGATCGTGACGTCGGGCGCGGACACCTGGTCCAGGCGCGCCACCCGGGCGAACGTGGCCGGCTCGGCGTAGCGCGGGAACCGGCTCGCATCGACCTGGCCGATGATCTCGCGGCCGTCGGGCGCGGTGGTCGTGATGTACCGGTCGAAGCTCATCAGTTCTCCAAAGTCGTGGCGTGTGGCTTGGGTCTCATTGTTTCCGGCAGTAGAATTATTGTCAACCTTTGTTTCCTAGGAGGAAATCGTGGGCGGTTCGCCGGCAACGCAACTAACGATCGCTGCCCGGTTGAAGGCCGCCCGCAGCGCCAAGCGCATGACCCTCGACGAGCTCGCCGCCGCCAGCGGCGTGACCAAGGGCTACCTGTCGAAGGTCGAACGCGGCCAGTCCAACGCGTCGGTCGCCGCCCTCATCCGCATCTGCGACGCACTCGAACTCCAGGTCGGTTCCCTGTTCGACGAGACCCCCGTCGGCGAGGTGGTCCGCGCCGGCGAATACCCGCCCATCGAGTTCGGCGGCACCCGGATGACCGAATTCCAGCTGACACCGACGGGCGAGCGCCGATTCCAGGTCCTGCTGAGCGACATCGCGCCCGGCGGCGGCAGCGGGAGCGACACCTACTCGCTGCCGGCCGAGGTGGAGTTCGCCATGGTCACCGAAGGCCGGCTGCACATCGACTTCGTCGAGGGCAACGGCAGCCGCATCACCCTCGAGGCGGGCGACGCGCTGACCTTCGAGGCCGACCGCCCGCACGCCTTCCACGCCGACGCGCAGTCCGGCGCCAAGGTGTTGTGGGTGCTTACCCCGGCGCTGACGCAGCGGCGGCTGGCCGAGGCTGCCGAGTAGTCAGGCGGCCGTCAGCTCCTGGCGGCTGCGTTCGACGGCGGCGTGCTCGTCACTCAGATCGACATCACGGGTCAGGACGTAGTACGCCACCCCGGACACCGCGAGGCCGACGAGGAACGAGATGTCCACTCCCCCAAGCAACTTGGCGAAAGGTCCCACGTAGAAGTGCAGTGAGATGAACGGCACCATCGCCGCCATGCCGAGGAAGTACGCCGCCAGTCCGCGCCAGGACCACCGGCCGTAAATGCCGTCGGGCCGGAAGATGTCGACTATCGAATAGTGGCCGCGCCGAACGAAATAGAAGTCGACCAGATTGACCGCCGTCCACGGGATGAGGAAGTACAGCATCAACAGCACGAACGTGTTGAACGACTCGAGGTAACCCTCCGGCAGCGACAGGGCGACGCCGAACGCGACCAACGACGTCAGCGCGATGCCGAGCACCCGCAGGCGCACGGTGGGCGTGATCGGCCGGAAGGCGTCCAGTGCGCTCATGCTCGTCAGGCTCGCGCCGTAGGCGTTGACGGACATGATGGTCACCAGCGCGATCGACGCCACCACGACGGTGAAAGTGCCGAAGCCGGGCAGCAATTGGTTGCCGACGGTCTGGATCGAGACGATCGCGTCCGGCGTCGGCAGCGCCGACGCCAGCACCGCACCCAGCGACATCAGCCATACCGACGAACCCGCGGCACCCAGATACGTCCACCAGATGACGTGCTTGGCCGAGGTGTTCTCCGGCAGGTAGCGCGAGTAGTCGGACACGTACACCGCATACGAGATCTGGTATCCGGCCGCCGCCGCGAACTGCATCAGGAACACCGTCAGCGAGAACTTGCCGCCGTCGGGAACCGCCGCATTCAGGTGCAGGGTCGACAACGCGTAGACGGTGAGCACACCGAACACGACGATCAGCAGGTATGTCAGCCACCGCTGCACGACCATCATCAGGTCGAAGCCGACGACGGCGATGACGATGGCCGCCACCATCAGCCCGAGGTACCAGAGCCAGTTCGGGCCCGCGAAAACCGTCTTGAAGCCCGACGTGGCGAGGATGGTGTTGAAGACGTTGAAGCCGATGTACACGAAGATCACGGCGACGAACGGGACGAGCGCACCACGCGAGCCGAACTGCGCACGCGACTGGATCATCTGCGGCAGACCCATCGTGGGGCCCTGGTTGGCGTGGAAGCACATGAAGAGCGTCCCGAAGCAGGCGCCGGCGACCGCGGCCAGCACCGACCATCCCGCGGACAGGCCGTTGGCCGGCCCGAGGAAGCCCGTGACCATCGTGGTCAGCACGAAGTTGCCGGTGAACCAGAACGGCGCCTGGTGGTGCACCTTGCCCCTGCGTTCCCCGGTCGGGATCCAGTCGATGGACCGGGTCTCGATTGCACCTGCCATGGCATCCCCTTTGATGTGGCTCAGATCACTGGCCTCAGAGTAGGCATTCACTGTCGCCAAAGGCAACAATTGTTTCCTAGCTCACTCCACATGTTGACAGATGGGAGTGACGTACCGCACTCTGTTACGCGAGTCACAAATCTCGTGGCGCGCCCTCCTCTCCACGGAGCTCCCCTTGGCCATCACCGAGGCCCCACGGCCGGGCATCCTGCGCGCCATGAGCGCACAAAAATCCGTCGACGACATCGTCGCCGCCAACGAAACCCCGGACGGCCCCCACCTCAAGCGCTCGATGGGCTTCATCCATCTGACCGCCCTGTCCATCGGCGCGACGCTCGGCACCGGAATCTTCGTCATCCTCGGCGCCGCCGTGCCGAAAGCCGGTCCGGCAGTCCTGCTGTCGTTCATCCTCGCCGCCGTCACCGCGCTGTTCTCGGCGCTGTCCTACGCCGAACTGGCGGGCACCATCCCCGTCTCCGGCAGCTCCTACTCCTACGCGTACGCCACCCTGGGCGAGTTCTGGGCCTGGGTGTGCGGCTGGTGCCTCATGCTCGAATACGGAGTCTCGGTCGCCGCCGTCGCCGTCGGCTGGGGCGGCTACATCAACACGCTGCTCCACCAGCTGTTCGGCATCGAGCTACCCGCCGCCGTCACCGGCGCACCCGGCGAAGGCGGCGTCATCAACCTGCCGGCCATCACGATCGTGGTCCTCGCCTCGATACTGCTGCTGCGGGGCGCCTCCGAGTCGGCCGTCGTCAACACCGCGATGGTCATCCTCAAATGCGTCGTGCTGGTGTTCTTCTGCGCCGTCGCGTTCACGGCGTTCAAGGCCGGCAACCTCACGCCGTTCATGCCGCTGGGCTTCCTCGGCGTCTCCGCCGCCGCCTCGCAGGTCTTCTTCTCGTACATCGGGTTCGACGCGGCATCCACCGCGGGCAACGAGGCCAAGGACCCGAAGCGGGACCTGCCGCGCGCCATCATGGCCTCGCTGCTGATCGTCACGGTGCTGTACCTCGCCGTGGCGCTGGCCGCCCTCGGCGCGATGAGCTGGACCAAGTTCAGCGCCGACGAAGGCGCCACCCTGGCCGTCGCCCTCAGCGGCATCACCAGCAGCAATGTGCCGGCCATCATCCTGTCGATCGGCGCCGTCATCGCCATCGCAAGCGTCGTCCTCGCCGTCCAGTACGGTCAGACCCGCATCCTGTACACCATGGCCGTCGACGGCCTGGTGCCCGCGCTGTTCGCCAAGATCAACCCGCGGACCTTCGTGCCGACCTGGAACATCGTCATCTGCGGCGTCGTCGTGTCACTGCTCGCCGGTTTCGTGTCGCTGGGTGAGCTGGCCAACGCCACCTCGATCGGCTGCCTCTTCGCCTTCGCGCTGGTCAATGTCGCCGTCATCATCCTGCGGCGCACGCGCCCCGACCTGCATCGCACGTTCCGCCTGCGGCTGTTCCCCGTCGCACCGGTGCTGGGTTTCCTGTTCTGCTGTTACCTGATGTGGGCCCTGCCCGTCGCGACGTGGATCGCGTTCGGCATCTGGGGTGCCCTCGGCCTGGCGGTGTACTTCGGCTACAGCATCCGCAAGTCCAAGCTGCGCGTGGACGTCGCGTAGATGATCACCGTCGGCATGTTCCAAGGCCCGCAGGAATCGGGGACCGTCGCCGAGAACCTCAAGGCCATCGCCGCGGCGGCGCGGCGGGCCGCAGATGCGGGCTGCCGGATTCTCGTCACGCCCGAGATGTCGGCGACCGGTTACAACATCAGCACCGAGATCGCCGCCCGCGCCGAGTCCGCAGACGGCCCGATCTTCCAGGCTGTCCGGAACATCGCGCGCGACAACGGGATCGCCGTCGTCTACGGGTATCCCGAGGTCGCAGAAGGCAAGCCGTACAACAGCGTCCAGGTCGTCGACCGGGACGGTGCAGCCCTGGCCAACTACCGCAAGACCCACCTGTATGGCTTCGACCGCGAGTTCTTCACCCCGGGCGCCGACTGGGTCGCGCAGTTCGAACTCGACGGCGTCACCTGCGGACTGCTGATCTGCTATGACATCGAATTCCCGGAGAACGCCCGCGCGCACGCCGACGCCGGCACCCAGTGGCTCGTCGTCCCCACCGGGCTCATGGAGCCGTGGAGTTTCGTTGCGACGCATATCGTTCCGGCGCGCGCCTACGAGAGCCAGCTGTTCCTGTCGTACGTCAACCGCACGGGCTTCGAGAACGGCCTCGAGTACTGCGGACTGAGCTGCACCATCGCGCCCGACACGACCGAACTGTGTCGCGCCGGCCGGACCGAGGACCTCCTCGTCACCCACATCGATCCCGACGCGGTGGCCATGTCCCGCGCCGTCAACACCCATCTCGGCGATCGCCGCCGAGATCTCTACCAGGAGAACCAGACCCGATGACCGTCCCCCAGCCCATCGAAGAGACGCAGCTGTCGGAGACCGGAGCACGGTCGCCCGACAAGCCGATCACGATGTTCGGTCCCGACTTCCCGTTCGCGTACGACAACTACGTGTCCTCCGCCGACGGCCTCGGCAAGATCCCCGCCGACCGCCACGGCACCGAGATCGCGATCGTCGGCGCCGGTTGCGCGGGCCTCACCGCCGCCTACGAACTCATGAAGATGGGCCTGAAACCCGTTGTGTACGAAGCGGATCAGATCGGCGGCCGGATGCGGTCCATCCCGTTCGAGCACGCTCCCGAAGCCGTCGCCGAAATGGGCGCCATGCGCTTCCCACCCACGTCCACGACGCTGTACCGGTACTTCGACAAGGTCGGCATCGAGACCATCGAATTCCCGAACCCGCTGGGCCCCGCGACCCCCAGCACCGTCGTCGACCTCAAGGGCCAGACGTACTACGCCGAGAAACTCGCCGACCTGCCGCAGGCCTTCACCGACGTCGCCGACGCCTGGCGCAAGACGCTCGAGGACGGCGCCGACCTGCACGCGATCCAGAACGCCATCCGCGAACGCGACACCCAGGCCCTGAAGTCCGCCTGGGGCAAGCTCGTTCGCGAACTCGACGACGAGACGTTCTGGGGCTTTCTGACCAAGTCGCACCACTTCAAGTCGTTCGAGCTGCGTGAGATCTTCGGAAAGGTCGGCTTCGGCACGGGCGGCTGGGACACCGACTACCCGAGCTCGATGCTCGAAATCCTGCGCGTGGTGCTCACCGAGGCCGACGACAACCACCGCGGCGTGGTCGGCGGATCGCAGCAGCTGCCGCTGCGGTTGTGGAAGCGCTCCCCGCAGCGCCTCGCCCACTGGCCTGCCGGCACCTCGCTCGAATCGCTGCACGGCGGCCGGACCCGCGGTGCCGTCACCGACATCCGGCGCACGCACCCGAACCGCTACACCATCACCGACGCCGACGGCGAGACACGCACCTACGACGCCGTCATCGTCACCGCCCAATCGTGGATGCTGCTCAACAACATTCGCTGCGACGACGACCTGTTCCCGTCCAACGTGTGGTCGGCCATCGAGCAGACGCACTACATGGGTTCGTCCAAGGTGTTCGTACTGGTCGACCGACCGTTCTGGAAGGACAAGGACGCCCAGGGCCGCGACGTCATGTCGATGACGCTGACCGACCGGATGAGCCGCGGCACCTATCTGCTCGACCAGGGGCTCGACGCCGACGGCAACGAGAAGCCCGGCGTCATCTGCCTGTCGTACACCTGGGAGGACGACTCCCGGAAGATCGTGCCGCTGGGCGCCACCGAGCGCATGGATCTGATGCTCAAGTCGCTGCAGGCGATCTACCCGAACGTGGACATCCGCAGCCACATCATCGAGACGCCCAAGACGGTCTCGTGGGAGACCGAGCGCAACTTCATGGGTGCGTTCAAGGCGAACCTGCCGGGCCACTACCGCTACCAGGAGCTGCTGTACACGCACTTCATGCAGCGTGACCTCGACGCGCGGCATCGCGGCATCTACCTGGCGGGCGACGACATCTCGTGGACGGCGGGCTGGGCGGAGGGCGCGATCACCACGGCGCTCAACGCGGTGTGGGCCGTGATGGACCAGTTCGGCGGGTCGACCTCGCCCACCAACCCCGGTCCGGGCGACGTCTTCGACATGATCGCCCCGGTCCGACTGACCGACGAAATCTAAGGAGCACCAACGGGTTACGCCGCGACTGACTGTTCACGGCGAAAGCGGCTGGGCCGCAGGGTCGTTCAGGCGATCTTGCGGCTGCGGTGGTTCGGGCCGCCGCGGCTGCGCATCACCGCGCCGGACTGCACCAGCATGCTGTGCACCGACCCATAGGATTTTCCGGACGTGGCCACCAATGACCTGATACTGGCGCCGCTCTCGTAGGCGTTACGCAGCTGGGTCATCATCTGGTCGCGAGATGCCTTGGATTGCCTCATCGCCGGTCCCCTGACTCTCCCCCGGCGGTATACCGGGCTGACGGGAATCAGCGTAAGAACAGCGCTCGCTCGGCGCGGGCGATTCGGTGAATCAGGTCAGGCCAATTCGATGAGATCGCGGTAGGTGTCCGACCAGAAGTCCTCGGTGGCGTCCGGCAGCAGCAGCACGCGCTGCGGATTGAGCGCTTCGGCCGCGCCCGGATCGTGCGTCACGAGCACCACCGAACCCGCGTAACTGCGCAGCGCGTCGAGCACCTGCTCGCGCGACGCCGGATCCAGGTTGTTGGTCGGCTCGTCGAGCAGCAGCACGTTGGCGGTCGAGGCGACGAGGCCGGCCAGCGCCAACCGGGTCTTCTCACCACCGGACAGCGTGCCGGCGGGCTGATCCAGCTGCGGACCCGTGAACATGAACGCGCCCAACAGGCCACGCAGATCCTGTTCCCCGGTGTCGGGGGCGGCGTGCCGGATGTTCTCCCACACCGTCGCGGCGTTGTCGAGGGTGTCGTGCTCCTGCGCGAAGTACCCGATCTTGAGGCCGTAGCCCGGTTCGATGCCACCGGCGTCGGCGGTCTCCACGCCGGCCAGCAGGCGCAACAGCGTCGTCTTACCGGCGCCGTTGAGGCCGAGGACCACGACCCGCGAGCCCCGGTCGATGGCGAGGTCGACGCCGGTGAAGATCTCCAGCGAGCCGTAGGTCTTGGTCAGGCCCTTGACGATCAGTGGGGTCTTGCCGCACGGCGCCGGCGTCGGGAACTTGATCTTGGCGACCTTGTCGGCCACCCGCTCGGCGTCGAGCTCGGCGATCATGCGCTCGGCGCGGCGCAGCATGTTCTGTGCGGCAACGGCTTTGGTGGCCTTGGCGCCCATCTTGGCGGCCTGCGCCCGCAGCGCACCCGCCTTCTTCTCGGCGTTGGCGCGTTCACGGCGGCGGCGCTGCTCGTCGGTGGCGCGGGCATCGAGGTACTTCTGCCAGCCCATGTTGTAGACGTCGGCCTCGCCGCGCACGGCGTCGAGGAACCACACCCGGTTCACCACGTCGGCGAGCAGTTCGACGTCGTGGCTGATCACCACGAGACCGCCGGTGTGGCTCTGCAGGAACGTGCGCAGCCAACCGATCGAGTCGGCGTCGAGGTGGTTGGTCGGCTCGTCCAGCAGCAGCGTGGTGTTGGAGCCGGAGCCCTCCGAGGCCGCGAACAGGATGCGGGCCAGTTCGATACGACGACGCTGACCACCCGACAGGGTCCGCAGCGGCTGCGTCAGCACGCGGTCCGGCAGGCCGAGGCTGGCGCAGATGCGGCCGGCGTCGCTCTCGGCGGCGTATCCACCGAGGGCCGAAAACCGTTCCTCCAGAACGCCGTACCGGCGCACCGCCTTGTCGCGGGCGGCCTCGTCGACCACCTCGGCCATGATGGCCTGCTGCTTCTCCAGGTCGGCCAGCAGCGTGTCCAGGCCGCGGGCCGAGAGCACTCGGTCGCGGGCCAGGACGTCCAGATCGCCTTCCTTCGGATCCTGCGGCAGGTAACCGACCTCGCCGATGCGCTCGACCGTCCCGGCATACGGCTGGCCTTCACCGGCCAGGATGCGCAGCGTCGTGGTCTTGCCGGCACCGTTGCGGCCGACCAGACCGATCCGGTCGCCCGGCTGGATCCGCAGCGCGGAACCCTCGAAGGCCAGCAGCGTGCGCGCTCCGGCGCGGACCTCCAGGTCCGTTGCGGTGATCACGCAGCTGCCTCCTAGCTCATTTGTCGTCCGTGAAGACCGCGGGTCGTTTCTCGGCGCGCGCGGCAACCGCCTCTTCGAAGTTGGCGGTGAGCAGTCGGATGAAGAGCTGACCCAGGCCTTCGGCCTGCATATGGCTCTCCAGACTACCGGCGTCCAGTCCACTCCAGAGAGTCCGCTTGGTCAATTCAATTCCCGGGCGGGAGAACGAGCCGATGCGCTCGGCCATGTCGAAGCAGGTTTGCAGGAGCTGATCGTCGGCGACGGTCCGCGACACGAGACCGATCCGCTCGGCCTCGGCCGAGTCGATGTCCCGGCCGGTGAGCATCACCTCGAACGCCCGCGATGTGCCGATGGCCCGCGGCAGCAGATAGGACAGGCCCAATTCGCTGGCCGTCAGACCGTTGTTGATGCCCGCGGCCCGGAAGTAGGCGCCCTCGCCGGCGACGCGGATGTCGCACGCCAGCGCGAGGCACAGGCCACCGCCGATCGCCGCTCCGTTGACCGCCGCGATCACCGGTTGGTGCAGCTTGCGCAGGGCGAGGATGACGTCGTCGAGCACTTCCATGGACCGCAACGCGAACGTCGGCCGGGTCAGTCCCGCGACGTGCGGCACCGAACCGGCCGACTTGTGGTCGGCGCCGGAGGAGAACCCGCGCCCCGCGCCGGTCAGGACGACCGCGCGGACATCGTTGTCGTTGGTGATGTCATCGAGCGCCGCCTTGAGCGGGACCATGACGTCGAAGGCCATGGAGTTCATCCGCTCGGGGCGGTTGAGGGTGACCAGTGCGACGCCGGGGCGCGGACGGTCGACGAGTACCAGTGGGTTCTGTTCGCTCACGTCCTGCACGCTAGCGGGTGCGCAATGTCACACCCGCCGGCAGTGCTAGGCGTCGGTGGCGTCACCCTTTTCCGCCATCGCGGCGTCGATGTCGAATTCCTTGATCTGGCTGATGACCTCGTCGAGCTGGTTGGCCGCCAGCATGCCCGAGTGCCGGAACACGAGCTGGCCCTTCTTGAACGCCATCAGGGTCGGGATGGCCTGGATCTCGGCGGCGGAGGCCAGCGCCTGCTCGGCCTCGGTGTCGACCTTGGCGTGGAAGACGTCGGGGTGCTTGTCCGACGATGCGGTGAACGTCGGGGCGAACGCCCGGCACGGCCCGCACCATGACGCCCAGAAGTCCACCAGCACGATGTCGTTGTCGCTGATGATGCCGTTGAATTCGGCGGCGGTGATGTCCTTGGTGCTCACGCTTCTCCCAACATTGCGGTGTACCTGCTTGTTCCCGGTATCTGGTCGGCTCAATCCTGGTCTGGTCAGCTCAATCGCGCCAGCGCAGTGGCCGCGTCGTAGCCATTGAACCCGTCCAGGGTGCCGCTGCGCAGGCGGTTGACCCAACCGGGCACTGCAGCCGTCCTCCGATCGGTCGAACATGTCAAATCCTGGCCATTTACTACCAAAGGGCCGGGTACCATCCCCGCATGTCGCTAGGGGTCCATGAGCGGTTTGCGGACTTCACCATCATCCGCCGCATCGGGGCAGGCGGAATGGGCGAGGTCTATCTGGCCCAGCACCCCCGACTGCCGCGGCGGGACGCATTGAAACTGCTGGCTGGCGAGGCCTCATCCGACCCCGAATTTCGCGAACGCTTCTTACGTGAAGCCGACCTCGCCGCTACGTTGTGGCATCAGCACATCGTCGGGGTGCACGATCGCGGCGAGTTTCACGGTCAACTGTGGTTGTCGATGGACTACGTCGACGGTGAGGACGCCAGCACGCTTCTGAAGCGACAGTACGCGAGCGGAATGCCGATCGACCTCGTCACGGAAGTCGTCACCGCAATGGGATCGGCTCTGGACTACGCCCACGGCAAGGGACTGCTGCACCGAGATATCAAACCGGCCAACATCCTTCTAACCAAACCCGATGACAATGGCGGTCGGCGCATCCTGCTGAGCGACTTCGGGATTGCTAGGACTATGGACGACCGAGGCGGACTGACTGCCACCAATATGACAGTTGGCACCGTCGATTACGTTGCACCCGAACAACTTCTGGGCGAGACGCTCGACGGCCGCGCAGATCAGTATGCACTGGCAGCGACCGCATACCACCTCCTAACCGGCACGGTGCTGTTCCCAAATTCCAACGCCGCAGTGGTAATTAGCCACCACCTGCGTTCGTCGCCGCCTCCGTTGTCGGCCGTCCGCCCAGACCTCGCGGCGTTTGATCCGGTGTTTACTGCCGCACTGGCCAAAGACCCCAACGACCGCTTCGCAACATGCACAGATTTTGCGAAGGCGTTTGCGGCGCGGCGCGGCCTCGCGGCCGCAGCACCGACCATCGCTGCCGTCTTCCCAGGTGTCACGATGGCTCGCGAGGCTGCTCTGCCTTTTGTGCCACCGCCAGCAGCCGCATCACCTCCCGAATCCATCCGCACGCGTCGAGCGGCGTGGGCTGTATTCGCCGCGGTCGCACTCGGCGCCCTCGCCCTCATCGGAGGGTTCATGCTGGTGTCCAAACGGAATAATTCGACAACGGCAGCCGCCCAACAGACAATCGTGACGGTCTCGGTGCCGTTGCCACAGTCATCGCCGAGCCTCACCATTAGCAGTGCCGCTGTGCCACCTTCAACGGTTACTGTGACCCGGCCGTCGCCAGTGATCGTCGCACCAACTGTCGCCGCATCGCCCTTACCTACCGGCGTAGTTATCGGCACATGCGATGAAGGCGGATCCTGCGGCGTACAACAGCGGATTGCGCCGCACACCAATGCCACTCGCTTGTACCCCGATGATTTGAGAGACGGCATGACGGTCACGATTGCGTGTCAGACGACGGGGGACGCGCGATCAAGCGCGGGTCACAGCTCCAGCAAGACCTGGGTGCGTCTGACAAACGGAGCCTATGTGAACTCCGTCTACCTCGATATCGAGCCAGCGTGGGTCCCATACTGCTGACCGCCGCAACCGATCGAACCCGCTATCGGTTGGCGCGAATCATTCTGTGCACCATGGTGTTTGGGACGGTTGGTTGTTCCACCCCGGCACGTCAGCCCGCCGCGGCACAGCTCTCGATCGTCCGCTCCACGATAGCGTCCCGGGGAGTGGTGGACTTCGGATCTGGCGTGGTTCACGCGTTGTGATCAACGAGTCATGGTGAACGC
>NZ_JBJIAK010000060.1:0-31098 GCF_045310915.1 Mycobacterium sp. SMC-17
GTCTCCGGGTCGTACTTGCTCGGCATGACATGCACCTTCCCAAGGAAGGAGGTGCGCATCAAACGCGGGATGGTTCAGGCAGCAGAAGCGCCGATAGTATTTGGACTGTCGGCTCACGCGTGTGAGCCCCTCGGAGGTGACAATGACAGGCCAGCCAGTCCAGGGAAGCG
Organism: Mycobacterium sp. SMC-17; assembly: GCF_045310915.1. Taxonomy (NCBI): domain Bacteria; kingdom Bacillati; phylum Actinomycetota; class Actinomycetes; order Mycobacteriales; family Mycobacteriaceae; genus Mycobacterium; species Mycobacterium sp. SMC-17. The sequence goes on from NZ_JBJIAK010000060.1 coordinate 171, forward strand.
GCAACCCTGCCGCGGCGAGCTGCGCGGTCGAACAGAGCCAGATCGGCGCGGTCAGCGTGGTCGCGGTATCGGGGACGGTGGACATGCTCACCGCTCCGCAGCTCGAAGCCGCACTGAGCCCGGCGGCTGTCGGCACAGCCCAGGCGGTCGTCGTCGACTTGAGCGCCGTCGACTTCCTGGCCTCGGCCGGGATGGGCGTGCTCGTGGCGGCGCACGCCGACCTGGCGCCGGCGGTGAGGCTCGTCATCGTCGCCGACAGCCCCACCACCAGCCGACCGCTCAAGCTGGTCGGCATCGCCGACCTGATCGAGCTGTTCGCCACGCGAGACGAGGCCCTCGCGGCTGTCACCGCCTAGTGCGGTCGTTGTCAATCGGAAGGTAGGTCGAGCAGGTCGCTATGACGGAGCCGGACCAGTCGAGCAGCGGGGCACGTTTCAGTAAAACGGACGTGGTGGCCATCCCCGAACATGCCGCATCCGTCCGTCAGGAGTTCTCGACCTGGTTGACGGGCCACATCGCAGTGAACAGCGTCAAAGCGAGCGACATCGTGCTCGCCGTCAACGAGGCATTGGCCAACGCCGTCGAGGCCGCGTACGCCGATGCCCCCGCTCCCGGCGTCATGCACGTGCGCGCCGACTTCGACCGCCCATCAGGGCGGCTGACCGTGACCGTGACCGACGAGGGCACATGGCGCCCCGCCACAGCACAGCTCGCGAACTCAGCCCGCGGCCGTGGAATTCCGTTGATACAGGCGCTGACGGATCATGCCTCGATCGAACCGACCGATGCCGGTACCGAGGTGCGCCTGCAATGGGACGTCATCGACGCCGTGCCCGCCGGCGGCCAGTGACCTTACTGCGGCAGCCGCACCACCTGGACGAAGAACTCGTCGATCTCCCGCACCGCCTTCATGAACTGATCGAGGTCGACCGGCTTGGTCACGTAGGCGTTCGCGTGCAGCTTGTAGCTGCGCAAGATGTCCTCCTCTGCCGAGGACGTGGTCAGGACGACGATCGGGATGTGACACAGATCGGCGTCGGACTTGATCGCCTCCAGCAACTGCCGGCCGTCGTACTTCGGCAGATTCAGGTCGAGCAGGATGAGGTCCGGGGTCGGGGCATCCGCGTGGATGCCGCGTCGGTAGAGGAAGTCCAGCCCTTCTTGACCGTCGCGGGCGACATGCAGAGTGTTCTTGATCTTGTTGTCCGCGAACGCTTCACGGGTGATCAGCTCGTCCCCGGGATCGTCCTCGACCAACAGGATGTCGACGACTCGGCCGGCTGACGACGCATTCATGGGTGACTTCCTTCCGGCTGCTCTGCTGCGATGACGTTCGGTTCGGTGGTCGGGGTTGCCGGCAAGGTGAACACGAACCGCGTGCCATCGGTGTACGACGTGTCGATCCCGATGGTGCCGCCGTGATGTTCGACGATCTTCTTGCACAGCGCCAAGCCGATGCCGGTACCGCTGTAGGCATCGCGGCCGTGCAGTCGCTGAAAGATGACGAACACCTTGTCCACGAACTCTTCGGCAATCCCTATACCGTTGTCCGTGACCGTGAATACCCAATCGTCGGCGTTCTCACCCGTTCCCATTGTGCAGTCGATCACGATCCGGGGCGTTTGACCCTCGCGCTGGAACTTCACCGCGTTTCCGATCAGGTTCTGCCACAGCATGGTGAACAAGGTGGGGTCGCCGTCGACGCGCGGCAGGCCGGCGGGCGGCATCAGCACCTGGGCTCCCGACTCTGAAATCGAGGTCGCGAGGTTCTGCATGGCCGACGCGACAGCCTCGCCCAGGTCCACCTCGGTGTGCGTGGCGTTGAGCCGGCCGACGCGGGAGAAGGTGAGCAGATCATTGATCAGCACCTGCATGCGCTTGGCGCCGTCGACCGCGAAGTTGATGTACTCGACGCCGCGCTCGTCGAGCTGGTCGCCGTACCGCTTCTCGAGCAGCTGGCAGAACGACGCCACCTTGCGCAGCGGCTCCTGCAGATCGTGCGACGCGACGTAGGCGAACTGTTCGAGTTCGGCGTTGGATCGGCGCAATTCCTCGGCTTGCTCGTCGAGCGCCACGCGGGCGAACTGAGATGCCTCGAGCTCCTCGACGATGCGCTGCCGCATCTCCTCGACATCGACGGCGATCGCGCGAATGTCAGTGGGCCCCTGGGGAACTATGCGCTCATCGAAGTTTCCCTGCGTGATCCGGCGGCATGCTGCGGCGAGTGCGCCCAGCGGGCGGGTGACCGAACTGCGCACCAGCATGGCCAGCACCACCGCCATGACGACGAAGGCGCCGACCATGGTGGCCAGCACCCGGTCGCGCCATTGGCGTATCGACGCCAGCCGCGCGGTATCCGCATCGCGCGCCTGTTCCAGATGCCGGTTCTGGGCATCGAAGAGCGCACGCAGGTTGTCGAACTCTTTCTTGCCGTCCTCATTGGTGCGGCTGTCGACGACGGCGGGATGGCCCACCACGACGCTCGCGATCAACGGCTGGGCGTAAGTGCTGCGCCAGGTACCGGCGGCTCGTTCGATGGCATCGAGGTCGGCGATGAGGTCATCACGACCGCCCAACAATGTTCTGATCCTCTGTGCCGCAGCGGTTTCAGCGCGTTGTCCGTCCTCGTACGGCGCCAGGAACTGGCTGTCGGCGGCGCTCGCATATCCGCGCACCGCGGTCTCCTGATCACGCAGTCCGGCCTGTAATCGGTAGGCGGCCACGCGCGCCGGTTGCAGGTGCTCGATCAGTTCGCTCGACACCGTGTCGGTCCGGTTCATCAAGAGCGCGCCGCCGACGGCACCGGAGAGCACCACCACACCCATCGCGGACAGAACCAGGTTCTGCCAGCCCTGCACCGTCAACTTCATCGAACCGAGCGCTCCACTCGAATGACGGCGATGTCGTCGGTGAGGCCCCCGTAGGGCTCGGCCCGGGTTTCCACCTCGCTGATCAGCGCCTTGACGAATTCGGTGCCGGGCAGGCGCGCCAGTGACCGGGCCGCGGCCAGCAGCCCCTCCTCGCCGAGGCGTTCGCCTCCGTCGCCCGCGGGTCCCTCGAACAGCCCGTCCGTCAACAGCATCAAGCCGTCGCCCGGCCGCAACTGCAACCGGTTGACCGGCCATTCCCTGGCGCCGAGGCCGAGTGCCGGGCCGGCGGTCGGTTCGAGCCAGTCGACGGTACCCGTCCCGTGCATGAGCAAGCCCGGATGACCAGCCCGCACCACGTCGAACTGCCCCGTATCGGGTGTCAGGGCCACACTCAGCAGGGTTGCGAAGGTGCCGCGGCTGGGCCGCTCGGTGGTCAGGATGCGGTCGAGCTGCCGCATCCGCTCATTACCGCGCAGGCCGGCGAAAGTCAGTGCGCGCCAACCGATTCGCAGTGCCACGCCCAACGCGGCCTCGTCGGGTCCGTGGCCGGCCACGTCACCGATCATGACGTGCACCGTGCGGTCAGGGGTCTGCACGACGTCGTAGAAGTCACCGCCGATCAGCGCGTCACGCCGGCTCGGCAGCGACTGGGTGACGATCTCGACGCCGGGATCGTCAGCGAGCAGTGGCGACGGCAGCAGGCCCCGCTCGAGTCGGGCATTCTCCTGAGCGCGCAGTCGACTGGCTTGCAGGTCGACCGCGGTGAACTCGGCACGCTTGCGTTCGATCGCATACAGGACCGCCCGGCGCAGGGTCTCCGGATCGACGCGGCCCTTCACCAGGTAGTCCTGCGCACCCGACGCCATGGCAGAAACGCCGAAATGCTCGTCGTTCAGACCGGTGAGAACGACGATCGGCAATCCCGGTGCCAGGGCGCTCAAACGGTCGAGTGCGTCGACGCCGCCGGCGTCGGGCAGGTGCAGGTCCAGCAGCACACAGTCCGGACGGATCGTTTCCAGCGCGGCCGCGGCCTGGGTCAATGTGGACGACCAGTGGAAGTCGATGTCGATCGCAGCATCGGCGATCAGCTCCTCGACCAGTAGGGCATCTCCCCGATCGTCCTCGACCAGCAGCAGCGACAGCGGTCGGTCTCCCGCAGGCCCCGATTTCGGGGTAGTGGAGCGGTTCATCCGCGGCTCCGCCGGCATGGACAAGTGGTCACATCCTTCACCAAGGGGCCACCTACCTCGTGCTGACCATCTCGTTTCACTGGTGCTTACCGTCGCGGACGTTACCAGTTGGTCCACACCGTGCTGGGCCATTGACGCGCAGCACGCCGGCCCGCTACTCCAGCTTCTCCCGAAGCTGCGCCAGGGTTTTCGCCAGCAACCGCGAGACGTGCATCTGGGAGATACCCACCTTGGCGGCGATCTGAGACTGCGTCATCGATTCGAAGAATCGCAGCACCAGCACAGTGCGCTCGCGCTCGGGCAGTTCCTCCAGAAGCGGCCGGAGCGCCTCGCGATACTCGACCTTCTCCAGGCCGGGGTCGACGTCGCCGAGCGTCTCCGCGAGAGACGGGCGCTCGTCACTGCCGCTGCCCGCGGTCCCGTCGATCGAGGTGGTCTTGTACGAACTCCCGGCCATCAGGCCATCGAGGACCTCATCGCGATCGATGCCCAACTCGGTGGCCAGTTCCGACGCGGTGGGTGCGCGCCCGAGGCGTTGCGACATCTCGGCGCTGGCCGTGCCGATCTGCAAGTGCAGCTCTTTCATCCGCCGCGGGACTTTCACCGACCAGCTGTTGTCACGGAAGTGGCGGCGCACCTCCCCCATGATCGTGGGGACCGCGAACGAGGCGAAGTCCGAGCCCATCTCGACGTCGAAACGCTTCACCGCGTTGATGAGGCCGATGCGCGCGACCTGCAGCAGATCATCGCGCGCCTCACCCTTGCCCTCGAAGCGCCGCGCGATGTGGTCGGCCAGCGGCAGGCAGCGCTCGATGATCGCGTCCCGCTGCGCGATGTGGTCAGCTGAGTCCTCGGTTGTTCCCTGGAGCTGACGGAACATCTCGAGAACGTCCGCATACTCCGCCGTCACCGCTGCAGACTCACTCGTCTCGAGGTCAACGAAACACCCAGCACCTGGGTGCCGTCGGTCGCCGGCTCGTCGGCGAAGGTCGACACGTCATCGGCCAGCGAGCTGAGCACGTGCCAGCTGAAACTGTCCGGCTTCACCACGGCGCTGCCGCGGCTGTCGTCGGCCACACACGTCGCCGAAGCACGAATCACCACAGCATCATTCGCCGGGTCGACGACGACCCGCAGGCTCGACCCGGGCACCGCGGCCCGGATGAGTCCGGTACAGGCCTCGTCGACCGCCAGCCGGATATCGGCGATGGCGTCCAGATCGAAATCCTCGAAGGCGGCGACCGCTGCCACGAGCGTCCGCAGGACGGCCAGGCTCTCCGGCGATGCCGCAACGATCAACTCAACAGACCGGTCACTGGTGCCCTGCCCCACTGCCTCAACCACCTATTTCCTCCAGCGTCCCTGTGCAGGCCACTCCACGTCGCACTCTGTGTACCCATTGTCCATGGCTGCTCAAACAAACATGCATCGCCCGCCGCCGCCCGCTGTCGGCGGCGGCAGTACCCGAAGGCGGGCTACGGTGTCAGCGCGCTTCGCCGTCTGTGCAGCCGTCCGATTCATCCTGTGCCGCAGGCTTTTTCGATCAGCTGCCGTACTTCGTCGCGAAGACGACCGCGTCGACGCACGGCCGGCTAGTACCAGTAGCGGCGGCCGGCGATCGGACGTCCGGTCGCCCCCAGCAGCCAAAAAACCGCGCCCACCACCAGCACGACCACGCCGGCCACCCACAGGGGGTAGATGTTGAAGATCAGCCCGAGAGCAAGCAGTACAGCTCCGACCAAAATCATGGTGCCTCTTTCCGTTGTGGGCAGCGCACGCACGTCGTCGTGACGCCCGCCCGGTCTGACCTTGCCGGTCAGCGGCAGTCCTTCCGTACCCACGGGCGTCAGCTGCCCAAACATTTCGGAATTTCTCCACGGAATGCCCTGTGGGGCACCCACATCCGTGTGGTGCAGATCGCAATTCTCCCCGTTTGACGCGCACCGGAGCTGGGAATTCTCGGCAGGCGTGGGGAACGGTTCTCCGTGCGATCATCCGATCCGTGAGCGGAAGGGTAGCCATGAGCGAGGACAAGAACACCGGTCCCGAGGAAGCCATCCGGGGCGTCGTGGAAGGCGTCAAGGGCAAGGCCAAGGAAGTCATCGGCACCGTCGCCGGACGTGACGACCTGGTCCGTGAAGGCCAGGCCCAGCAGGACAAGGCCGATGCGCAGCGCGACGCCGCGAAGAAGGAAGCCGAGGCGGACGCCGCACGCGCGGGCGCCAAAGCCGCTGAGGCGCGCGAGAAAGCCGAGCAGCAGAACTAGGCGCGGCTGAGACCGCAGCACAGTCAGCGGCCCAGTCCAGCGACATGCTGGACTGGGCCGCTCTGGTGTGCGCGGAATTCGCCCGGAAAGCCCTTGCATTGAAAGACCTTTCGTCAGCTCAAGGTCAGGGACACGCGTACACCCGCGCCGCGTCCGCTGAGTGTTTGCCATTCGAATGCAGCGGGTAACTGTGAAGTCAGCTGACGCACTCGCGCGTTGCCCGACTCGAAGGATTCAGGGATGACACTCGAACTGATGGCGGCGCCACGAAGTGCGGACGAGGCGGCCGGCATTGTCCAGCCGTTGTCCGACGAAGCCGCCGCATCCGGCGTGACTGTGCACCTGCCGGTGTTGCTGGTGGGCCTGCGCTGGTTGTTCGACACCGAGCAGCCGGCCCGCGCGGTCCAGTGCCCCGCGGGCGACAGCCTGCCGTCGGTGGGCGGACGAGCGTTCCGCTTCATTCCCGCCGACCGCGACGGCCGGGCGGCCATGGGCATCGCGGTGACCACCGGCATTGCCGGCGACGTGATCGGCGGTCACGAGGCGGCCGACTTCATCGATCTGCTCGAGGGCATGGGCGAAGAGGTACTGGCCATCAATTCCGTCGCGGCGGGTGCGTTCTACTTGCTGACCTTGGCACGACCCGCGCATCCGACCTTGCGGAGCGCCGTCGTTCGCTACCGCGCTCAGCACCGCGCCGACTCAACCGCCTCACCGTTCGGACCGGCGCACCATTCCGCTGACGCCGGCCCCGTGAGTGCAACTGACCTGCAGCGGCAGTTGGCCACCGCGGCCGCCGCGCAGGCCAGCGAGCCACAGCCCAGCGATGCCGGCGGCGTGCACTGGATGGACCGCTTCGGTTTCCCGACCGCTGCTGTCGCCGGCACCGAGCTGTCTCTGGCCATGCAGGTCTAGAGACGAGCCGGTCCCTGTCACCCCCGCGGCAGCCGGACCACCTGAACAAAGAAATCGTCGATCTGGCGTACCGCGCTCAAGAACTGATCGAGATCGACCGGCTTGGTCACGTAGGCATTCGCGTGCAGCTTGTAGCTGCGCAAGATGTCTTCCTGCGCCGACGATGTGGTGAGCACGACGATGGGAATGTCGCACAGTTCGACGTCCGACTTGACCTTCTCGAGCAACTGCCGCCCGTCATACTTGGGCAGATTCAAGTCGAGCAGGATCAGGTCCGGCCGGGGCGCACCCTCGTGGGCACCGCGTCGGTAGAGGAAGTCCAGGCCTTCCTCGCCGTCGTGGGCGATATGCAGAACGTTCTTGATCTTGTTGTCCGCAAAGGCTTCCCGGGTGATCAACTGGTCGCCCGGATCGTCCTCGATCAACAGGATGTCGATCGGCCTGCTGTGGCGCGGCACGGTCACGTGTACACCTTCCCCACCTATACGTAGATGACGTTCGATCCATCGTCCGGCCGCGCCGGGAATGTGAGTACACGGCGGGTTCGGCGGTCCATCTGCGGCGCCGACCGACAGTCACCTGCCATGGCACACATCCCCAATCACGATCAGTTTACATTGTAAACAGGGGAGCTGCGCGCGGGGCTCCGGTCCGGCCGCCGGCTCAGGACCGCGGCAAATTCGATTCGAGCCGATCCAACAGCGCTTCGAGCGCTTCTTCGAACTCGGCGTCGCCGTAGTCCTCCGACAACAAGGGTTGCAGTCGCTGCAGCTGCGGATAGTCCGAAAGCTTGGCCTTCGGGCGGTCGGCTTCTTCGAGGATCGCCTCGGCGGGACTCAGCTGCGCGCCGCGGGCCGACACCTCCAGCAGGAGCTGCCCGACCAGGAATGTGGTGTACGCCCGATATGCCGCGACTGCGGCGGCATCGTCGAACCCATACGACAGCAGGGTATCGAGGAAGCTCTCCATCCAGCGCATGCTGCGCAGCGGCGGGCGCACCCACGGTGCCTCCGGCGCCTGCGTGGCCACCAGCGGGAAGAGTTCGGGATGCTGCAGCGCGATCTGACGCACCCCGTGCGCAAGCCGGATCAAATAGTCCTGCCAGCCGTCTTCCTGCCGGCGGGCCGCCAACTGCTCGGCGTACAAGCGGTCGACGACGTGGTCGACCACGCCGGTCAGCAGATCTCCCCTGCCGTGTACATAGCGGTACAGGGCCATCGCCTCCACACCGCACGCCGCGCCCAACCGGCGCATGGTGAGCTTCTCCAGCCCATGCTGGTCGATGAACTCGATCGCGGTGTCCAGGATGACCTCGCGGGACAACGACGCGGAGTGGCCATCGCGCGTGCCGTCGGCGGGCGCGGCATCGGAGTCGCCCGCCGCTGGGGAGACTCCAGAGTCATTGGCTCCCGACAACGTGCCTCCCAGTACTGGACGATTCCGGGCCCAACGCTAGTCGCTGCAGGCACCGAAATGACGGAGCGTCACCGCGGGCAGCGTGCTCGGCTTCAGGAAACGGTACGGAACACAGTCAGGGCACGGCCTTCCACCATGACGGTGGCCTCCGCGTCCAGCGGAGTGGCCTCGGCCTCCACGGTGGCCAGACCGCTGGCGGTGTCGAGCACCAGTTGCCATTTCGCACCGAATTGTTGTGGCGGCAGCGTGAATTCGATGGCGTCGTGGTGCGCGTTGAAACACAGGACGAACGAGTCGTCGACGACCCGCTGCCCACGCTCATCCAGGTCCGGTATGCCCTGCCCGTTGAGGTACACCGCGACGGACTTGCCGAAGGCGGTGTTCCAGTCGTCGTCGGTCATCTCCGAGCCACTCGGGGTGAAGAAGGCGACGTCCGGGACGTCCTGCGAGCCCCGGGCGCGCACCGGCCGTCCGGTGAAGAAGCGCCGACGCCGGAAAACCGGGTGCGCGGTGCGGATTGCGGCGACGCCGCCGAGGAACGCGGTCAACACGGTGTCCGCCGATTCCCAGTCGACCCAGGTGATTTCGTTGTCCTGGCAGTAGCCGTTGTTGTTTCCGCCCTGCGTGCGGCCCAGTTCGTCGCCGTGCGAGATCATGGGCACGCCCTGGCTCAGCAGCGTCGTGGCCAGAAAATTGCGCTGCTGGCGTCGACGCAATGCATCGATGTCGGCGTCGTCGGTCGGGCCTTCCACACCGCAGTTCCAGGATCGGTTGTTCGATTCGCCATCGGCGTTGTCGTCACCGTTGGCCTCGTTGTGTTTCTCGTTGTAGGACACCAGGTCCCGCAGCGTGAAGCCGTCATGGGCCGTCACGAAATTGATCGAGGCGACCGGCCGGCGCGAGGTGTGCTCGTAGAGGTCCGCCGACCCCGTGAGCCGTGAAGCGAACTCGCCGAGCGTGGACTCCTCACCACGCCAGAAGTCGCGCACGGCGTCGCGGTACTTACCGTTCCATTCCGTCCACTGCGGCGGGAAGTTCCCGACCTGATAGCCCCCGGGCCCGACATCCCACGGTTCGGCGATCAGCTTGACCTGGCTGATGACCGGATCCTGCTGGACCATCTCGAAGAACGTCGAGAGCCGGTCGACGTCGTAGAACTCCCGCGCCAGGGTCGATGCCAGATCGAACCGGAAGCCATCGACATGCATCTCGGTCACCCAGTACCGCAACGAATCCATGATGAGCTGCAGCGCGTGCGGATGACCGGCATTGAGACTGTTGCCCGTGCCCGTGTAGTCCATGTAGAACTTCGGTTCCCCGTCGACCAGCTGGTAGTAGGCGGCGTTGTCGATCCCACGGAAAGACAGCGTCGGACCCAGATGGTTGCCTTCCGCGGTGTGGTTGTAGACCACATCGAGAATCACCTCGATATCCGCCTGGTGCAGGTCACGCACCATGGCCTTGAACTCCTGCACCTGCCCTCCGGGCGTCGCCCCTGACGTGTACTTGGGGTCCGGCGCGAAGAACCCGATGGTGTTGTACCCCCAGTAATTCGACAGTCCCTTGTCGATCAGTACGGAGTCGTTGGCGAAGTGGTGCACCGGCATCAGCTCGACAGCCGTGATACCGAAGCTCTTCAGATGCTCGATTATCGCGGGATGCGCGACGCCCGCGTAGGTGCCGCGGTCACGTTCGGGCACATCGGGGTGAAGCTGCGTCAGCCCCTTCACGTGGGTCTCGTAGATCACCGAATCGGCGTACGCGCGCTGCGGCGGCCGGTCGGTCCCCCAGTCGAAGTATGGGTTGATCACCACCGACTTCGGCATGCGGGCGGCCGAATCATCGTCATTGCGACTGTCTTCGTCACCGAAGTTGTACCCGAAGAGACTTTGGTCCCAACGGAATTCGCCGTCGATCGCCTTGGCGTAGGGATCGATCAACAGCTTGTTCGGGTTGCAGCGCTGCCCCGTCGCAGGATCGTACGGCCCGTGGACGCGATAGCCGTAGTGCTGTCCGGGCACGACATCGGGGAGGAATCCGTGCCAGATGAAGCCGTCGACTTCCGGCAGCACCACCCGCGTTTCGGTGCCGTCGTCGGCGAACAGGCAGAGCTCGACCCGCTCTGCGGCCTCACTGAAGACGGCGAAGTTCGTTCCGACACCGTCATACGTCGCTCCGAGCGGGTACGCCTTGCCCGGCCATACCTCGGTGCGGCGGTTGTCCTCCGAGTCGGCGGACGTTGTCATGTGCTCTCCTCGAGCGCCAGTACTGGGGTGGGAGGAATAGCCCGCATCAGCGCCATCCAATCATCGCGCCGGTCGGAATGCACGGTTGGTTTGGCCGGGTGTCGGCGTGGGTACCTGAAAGCCGCCGGTGTTGACGAAGACGTCAACACCCCGAGCGAGGAGCGCAGCACATGATCATCTTGGGCATTATCTTGCTAATCCTGGGCTACGCCCTGGCAGTACCGATTCTGGAGACCATCGGTGCAATCCTGGTCGTGATCGGTGCGGTCCTGTGGATCCTGGGCGCCGTCGGGCGGCCGGTCGCAGGACGCAAGGTGTGGTTCTAGCCGGCGCGGTAACCGTTCCTGCGCACCGCGGGCCCTGTGGTGACGAGCGCCCGGCCGTGCGGTGACCGCGAACCACCCGACGAGGCGAACCAGGTAGAGAAGACGGGTGAGGCCGGTCAGCCGGCACACCACGACATGGTGGCGCAGCCGCACGGCACAGATGAGGAACCGATCGCCGCGGCGGAAGCTGTCGCCGCGGAGATGAAAACCGACGCGCGTCCCCATGGCGAATTGGGACGGCGGTTCGATCGGCACTCACCCTTCTTCGTCGGGATGACGGCGGCCGCAGGCGTTGCCGTGACGTACGGCGCCGTGCACATGCTGGTCGCCGCGCAGTCGGTGCTGGTGCTGATCGGAGTGGCGTTCTTCCTGGCGCTGGGGTTGGAACCCGCCGTCTCGTGGTTCGTCAACCACCATCTGCCGCGTTGGCTCGCCACCACAGCCGTTTTCATCATCTTTCTTGCGCTGATGGCCGCCTTCGTGGCAGCGGCGATTCCGCCGCTGTCGCAGCAAGCCACCCAGCTTATCCATCAGGCGCCGCACTACATTCAGCAAGCGCAGAGCCACTCGTCCACGATCGGAAAACTCAACGACCGCTTCCATATTCAGCAGCGGATCACCGACACGATGAACGGTTCGGGCGGGTCGATACTCAACGAGATCGTCACTGCCAGTTCGGCGGTGTTCGCCGCACTGGCCGACATGCTCATCGTCGTCGTGCTCACCGTGTACTTCCTGATCGACTTCCCGCGCATCCGCGCGACCCTGTATCGCCTTGTCCCCCAGACCCGTCGGCCGCGCGCGATTCTCATCGGCGACGATGTCTTCGCCAAGGTCGGCGCCTACGTCCTGGGCAACGTGGCGATATCGGCGATCGCCGCAGTCGCCACCGCGGTGTGGCTGAGCGCGTTCGACGTGCCCTATCCGCTACTGCTCGGCATCTTCGTCGGACTGTTCGATCTGGTGCCGGTCGTCGGCTCCACCATCGCCGGAGTCGTGGTGGCGGCGGTGGCCCTGACGGTCTCGCTACCCGTATGTGTTTCCACCGCAGTCTTTTTCATCGTATTCAGAGCTCTCGAGGACTATCTGCTTGTCCCCCGCATCATCGGACACGCGGTCAAGGTGCCCGCGTTGGTCACCGTCGTGGCGGTTCTCATCGGCGGCGCTCTGCTCGGCATCGTCGGGGCATTGGTGGCCATTCCGGTCGCAGCTGCCGTGCAGCTGATCACCCGCGAGGTGCTGTTCCCGCGGCTTGATGGCACCTGAGCACCAGCGCCCCTCACACCGAACAGCCAATGTCCGGCAGGTCACAACACCACGGTGTTTCGAGTCGAGGCAGATCGGAAATCCTGCAACCAGGGCGCGGCACAGCGATACCGCTCCTGAGGAATCCATCCATGACTACCGGAAGGGCAGACATGAGCGAGAAGCAGAACACCGGACCCGAAGAAGCCGTGCGTGGCGTCGTGGAAGGTGTGAAGGGTAAGGCCAAGGAAGTCATCGGCACCGTGACGGGCCGCGACGACGTCGTGCGTGAGGGCCAGGCCCAGCAGGACAAGGCCGATGCGCAGCGCGACGCCGCGAAGAAGGAAGCCGAGGCGGACGCCGCGCGGGCGGGCGCCAAGAGCGCCGAGCAGCGACAGGAAGCTGAGCAGCGCCGCTGACTCACAGATCGGCCCAGCTGGGGTTTGCCCCGGCTGGGCCGATTGCTGTGCGCAGCCCGTCGCCGGCCCCGGCATCACACCGAATGGAATGCGCGTTCGGACTTCGGTAGCCCGCTGCCACCTTCGGCACCCGCGACCACTTGGGCCAGGATCGACAACGCGATGTGGGGCCCGGCGCGACCGCCGAGATCCAGCCCGATCGGCGCCTGCAGACGGTGTAGGTCATGGGCGAGAAGTCCCCGCGCCGACAGCTCACTTCGAGTGTTCGCCGAGCGAGCGCTCGAGCCGAGAGCGCCGACGAACGACGGCTGCAGACCGCCGGTCCATCGCCGCGAATCAAGGGCCTCGAGTAGCAGCGGCACGGTGAAGCGATCATCATGGGTCAGATCGACGATTGCCGTCTTCGCGTCGATGCGTCCCGCTTCCCGTTCGCGCCGCAGATAGCGATCGGGCCGATCAATGACGAGTTCCAGCGGGCCCGAGAACCGGTCGGGACGCAGGAATGCCGACCGTGGATCACAAACCACCACCGCGAATCCCATACGGGCGCCCAGCGCCGCGAGCTCGACGGCGATCTCGCTGGTGCCGAAAATCACCATGCGGGGCGGTGCTTCGTAACGCGTGCAGAACTCGGGCGCATCACCGGCCTGGGCCAACGAAATGTGCCCGGTTTGCAAGTTCAAGAACGTGGCTGCCGGCTGACCGGCTTCCAGTGCCGAGAGCAGGGCCGGCAGTTCCGGAAAGTGCCGCGGTGTCACCGGATGCATGGCCACCCGCACCGTGCCACCGCAGGGCCCGCGCGGCGCAAACGGGTCACCGCTCAGCCGGTCTGCTTCGTATTCGACGGTCCGGCAACCGATTCCCTCCACAAAACCGGCAGGTTCTGCGAAGATTCGCTGGGCCCGCTCGAACAGGTCCGCCTCGACGCAGCCCGATGACACGCTGCCGGCCATCGCCGCGTTCCGGTCGAAGGCCATCATCGACCCGAGTGGGTACGGAGATCGGTCGTAGGTGTCGAGGACCGTGACCGCGAGAACCGGCTCACCGTGCTGGTATCGCCGCGCAATCCATTGCAGCACAGCTTTATTCTTCATCGATGTCCTCCCCGCTCGCCAGATCGGGGCATTCGACCCGGAGCAGATCGGGATGTGCCGTCAGGAATGGGCCGGCGCCGGTGTCACCAGAGAGGTTCTGCAACAGGTCATCGAGCCAATGACCATCGGCAGCGGTCACTTTCGGCTTTCCGTAGCGCTGCCCGCTGCCTGCCGCCAGGACTATGCCAAGGGTCGTGGTGCTCATGGTGGTACTCGGTGAGGCATGTTACTCAGACGATGTCGCAACGCGCCCGGCCTCCGGCCTCATCGCCAGGTCGACGCGTAGGTCGAGCCTCAGGTGCCGGCCATCTGATGACACAGGAGGCGGACGGTGCGATGCTCTTACCGCCTCAAGTGACAGCGAGCGCGCGACGACGCGCAAAGGCAGGGTGAGAGTGACAGGCGATGGAGCAATCGGCCGACCGGTGAGCCGGGTCGAGGGACGCGACAAGGTGACCGGCGGCGCGCGCTACACGGCCGATACCGCAGTGCCCGGCGTGCAGTACGCGGTGCTGGTGCAGTCCACCGTGTCGCACGGTCGCATCATCGCCGACTCTTTGGCGGCCGCCGCGACGCGCGCCCAATCCGCCCCGGGAGTGACCTGCGTCCTCACGCCCTTGAATTGCCCTACTCTGCAGCATCTTCCAGTCGACCTGACGTGGGATCTGCCGCTGGAGCGACGGCCACCGCTGTCGGATCTGACGGTCCAACACAGAGGCCAGCACGTGGCTCTGGTGGTCGCCGATACCCTGGAGAACGCGCAGTTCGCCGCGGCGTTGATAGACGTGAGCTACGAGGAACAGCCCGCGCTCCTGACGGCGCGCGATGTGCTCGCGGCACGGGACTTGCCGACCAGCGATGACGGGGTCGTGCGCAGCGGCACCTACCGACCCGATCATTTCGTCAAACTCGAGGACGAGAAGCTCCAGGACCACCGTGGCCCGGCCGATGAGCCGGCCGACGGCATCAAGATCGCTTCGCGCTACACGACGCCCGAGAATGCCCACTACGCCATCGAGCTGGCCGCCACGATCGCGAGCTGGGACGGTGATCTGCTGACCGTGCACGACACGACGCGGTGGATCGCCGGTGAACGGCTCGCTCTCGCAGCATATTTGGGCATCCCGGTCGACAACGTGCGGATCATCGCCCCGCTGGTCGGTGGAGCGTTCGGTTCCAAGAGTTTCTTGTGGATGCATGTCGTGCTGTGCGCGTTGGCTGCGCGAGTGACCGGACAACCGGTCAAGATGGTCCTCAGCCGCGCCCAGATGTTCACCTCGACCGGACACCGTCCGCCAACCGAGCAGCAGGTGCGGCTGGTCGGCGATGCTCACACCCGACTGACCAGCATCGAGCACCACACGCTCACCGAGACGTCGACAATCGCGCACTTCTGCGAACCGGCCGGCATCAGCACACGGTTCCTCTACCGATCACCCCGAATGGTCGTCTCGCACACGGTCGCTCGGGTACATTCCCCCACTCCATGTTTCATGCGCGGCCCCGGCGAAGCACCTGGACTGTTCGCTCTGGAGGTCGCCATGGACGAGCTGGCCCACGAGCTCGACGTCAACCCGCTGCAGCTGCGCATCACCAACTATGCCGGGGACGATCAAGCCACCGGACGCCCGTGGTCCGACGAGAATCTGCTGCGGTGTTACCGGGAGGGAGCCGATCGTTTCGGTTGGTCGCACCGGCCGTCCGAACCACGGTCGCAGCGCCGCGACGATGTGCTCGTCGGCTGGGGCATGGCGACCGCGACTTATCCGGGGCGTCGCATGCCCGCCGGCTGTCGGGTGCGGACCACGCGCGACGGAATTGTCGAATTCTCCTCAGCCACACACGAAGTCGGGACCGGCGTGCGGACCGTCATGACGCAGATCGCCGCGGATTCCGCGGGATTGCTACTGCCGCAGGTGGCCTTCTTCTCGGGTGATTCCGCCTTCCCGAGCGCCCCGTACAGCGGAGCATCACAAACCACCGCGGCCGTCGGCTCGGCGGTCTACGAGGCCGGTCGGGAATGGAAACGCCGGCTGCTCGAACTTCTCGTCGCCGACGAGCATGCGCCATACGCCGGATGCGACCCGCACACGCTGGATATCCGCGACGGCGAGGTCATCAGCACCGATCCGGAGCTCCCGGTCACCGCGGTCATCCCACTGCTTGCGGCATCCGACAATGCATTTCACGAGCGACTCACCTTCACCAGCACCAGCGACGGGGCGCCGGAAGGCGGCCCCGTGTCGCAATCGTTCGGCGCCCACTTCTGCGAGGTGGAAGTAGATGAGAGCATCGGGCGAGCCACCGTCACCCGGTGGGTCGCGGTCATGGACTGCGGACGCGTCATCAACCCGAAGCTGGCGCGCAGCCAGATCATCGGCGGCATCACCTTCGGTCTCGGCATGGCGCTACTGGAGCAGGTGCCCTACGACCCCGGTACTGGCCACGCCCTCGGCGAGTACTACGTGCCCACTCACGCCGACATCCCGAGGTTCGACATCGCCTTCATCGACAGCGCCGACGACCACCTGAACGCATTCGGCGCCCGCGGCATCGGCGAAATCGGAGTGTGCGGCGTGGCCGCGGCGATCGCCAATGCCGTCTTCCACGCCACCGGTCGCCGGGTACGCGACCTGCCGATCACCATCGAGAATCTGTTGCCCGCGTTCGGCGCAGCGTCCCAGAGGCAATCCATATGAGTGACCACACCATCGAGCTGATCATCAACGGCACCGCCGTCACGGTGGTGGCCGACGTCCGCACCACGCTGCTGGACCTGCTGCGTGAACGCCTGCAACTCACCGGTACGAAGAAAGGCTGCGACCACGGACTGTGCGGCGCCTGCACGGTTTCGGTCGATGGTGCGCGCGTCCTGAGCTGCCTCACCCTGGCCGTGACGATCGAGGGCGCCACCGTCGTGACCATCGAAGGCATCGCCCAAGACGGCCGGCTGCACCCGTTGCAAGAAGCGTTCATCGAACACGACGGATTCCAATGCGGTTACTGCACGCCCGGCCAGATCTGTTCGGCACGAGCGATGCTCGCAGAACACGCGCGCGGGGATCTGTCTGCCGCAACTTTCGACGGTCCGTTCACCGACGTCGCGAATGGACCGGAGACCTTGTCCACCAGTGAAATCCGCGAGCGCATGGCAGGCAACATCTGCCGTTGCGGCGCCTACCCGAACATCGTCGACGCGATCGCGTCCTGTCTGCCCGAGCACCGCCCATGAAGACCTTCGACTTCCACCGCGCGCGCGATGTCGATGACGCCCTCGATCTTGCGTCCCGCACCGGTGCCACCTACTACGCGGGCGGCACAAACCTGCTCGACCTGATGAAGCTCGGCGTCGCGGCGCCGACGGCTGTGGTCGACGTCAGCCGGCTCGGCCTGGATCAGATCACTGCAACCGATGACGGCGGCATCATGATCGGGTCCGGCGTCACCAACAGCGCGATCGCCAACCACGATCTGGTCCGGACACAGTATCCCGTGCTGTCGCAGGCGATCTTGTCCGGAGCGACAACCCAGCTCCGGAACATGGCCACCGCCGGCGGCAACCTGCTGCAACGGACTCGTTGTCCGTACTTCATGGACGCCGAGTTCCCGGCGTGCAACAAACGCCGTCCCGGTTCCGGCTGCGGTGCGCTGCAGGGTTTCAACCGTGAGCACGCACTGTTCGGGACCAGTCAGTCCTGCGTTGCGGTGCACCCGTCCGACATGGCGGTGGCGCTGTCGATGCTCGATGCCGTGGTGCACGTCCGGGCGACCACCGGTTCGCGCAGCATCTCGCTGTCCGATTTCTTCCGGCTTCCCGGGGACGAACCCGACCGCGACAACACCCTGCTACCCGGCGAACTGATCGTCGGTATCCACCTGCCGCCGTCGGAATACGCCCGTCGCAGTTGGTATCTCAAGGTCCGTGACCGGCACAGCTACGCCTTCGCCCTGGTGTCCGTTGCAGTTGGACTGACACTCGACGACGGTATCGTCACTTCAGCGGCCATCTCACTCGGCGGCGTCGCCGCCAAACCGTGGCGCGTACCCGCAGCCGAATCCGCGTTGATCGGTAATGCCCCCGACGACAAGGCTTTTCGAGATGCCGCAGAGATCGCGCTGCGCGACGCTGCTGCGCTGGGCCAGAACCAGTTCAAGATCGACCTCGGGAAGCACAGCGTCCTGCGGGCACTGCACAAGGCCAGTACGCGGTGACGCCGTCCGACGTCACTCGACAAGCTTGCTCAAGCAGTACACCCGCTTCGGGGACGTGAAGACCATCGCCTTCGCCGCAGTGGCGCAGGCCGATTCATCGGTGCTGTCATCGACGCGCTGGGCCACCTTGAACACCCCCGTGTGCGAGTTGGCGATCGCCGGAGCCTGTGCGCATTCGATGTTCCTGACGCTCTTGCCGGTGAGATCCAGCGCGTAGCAGTCACCCTCATGCAGGTTCAGGGCGAAGCACAGGCTCGCAGCCTTGGGATCGTCCTGATTGCTGGTGGCGTAGAAGTACGGGCCCTCCGACGGCGCCTTGCCGTCCGGGCACAGTCCCTTCGAGGTCTCGCCCGCCAATTCGTAGACGGCGTCGGAGGATTCGCAGCTGGTCGAGATGAAATTGAACTTCTCGTAGTCCGAGGTCGTGACGCACTGCCCCGATTTGAGGTGGGAACCGAAGACCGTCGTGGTCTGTAGTCCCTTGCGGGCCATGTTGCCGATGCCGCCGAGTACGACCAGCACCACCACCGCGCCCACGATCCACATCCACGGCTTGATGCCTGACTTGCGCGGCGGCGGCGCATATCCAGGGAACGGGTTCGGGGCACCGTAGTTGGCCTGCGGCTGGCCGGCCCAGGGTTGCGGATTCGGCGCCGGCCAACCCGGCTGGGGTTGCCACGCCTGCTGCCCCGGCGCGGGCGGGATGGGTTGGCCCGGTGGGTTTCCCGGCGGTCCGTGCGGCGTCGGGTCCCATGGGCCTTGCTGCGGTGGCGGTTGCGTCATGGGCTGGTCAGTTCGGGGCAGACGTGCACAAGATGCCGTGCGCAGCTTTCGCCAGCGCGCCGGTCGGACCCGCATCGGCGCCGTACTGCCCGGCCAGCGCGCCGACGACGTCGGGCCGCGACTGGCCACTGAACGCCATCTGACACGCCTGCAGCCCGGCCTGCATGATCGCGTCGTCATCGCCCGGGAAGCCCGCGTTGCGGGCCTGGTTGATGAACCGCTGCTGTTCCGGCGTGAACGGCAGCGGCCACGCTGACGCAGGTCCAGCGGCGGCGACGGACAACGCGGAGACTGCGGCAACCACGCCGGCAGTCAGACGGATCTTCATCGACATCTCTCCCCCCAAAGTGTCTGGACCCGCGGGGTCGCGGGACCTCAACACGACTCAGCCTAATCGCCCCAGACCGGTTCACGGGACCGATCTTCTGAGGGGCGTCCTCGCACCCGCCTGCGCAGTCACGATCTATCTGCCGAGGCCTTGTTCCGCAATGTCATACACGATGAGCGCGGATGAGAACTGCACGCTGACGGTTGGATCGGCCAGGTCCACTGCACACAGCGACTCGATGCGCCGTAGGCGCTGGGCAACCGTATTGGGATGAATCAACAGTTTTTCTGCGGTCGCGGTGCGGTCCAGTTTGCAGGCGAAGTGGGTTCGCAGCGTGGCAACGAGGTCGGTGCGGTGTTTGGCGTCGTAGTCGACGATCGGCGCCAGCGTCCGGTTGGCGAAAGCTGTCAGCTTGGCCGGGTCGTCGAGCTGCAGGAGCAATCCGACGATGCCGAGATCGTCAAGGCTCACAACGGAACCGGTGCGACCCGAACGCACGGAGATCTCGAGCGCACTCCTGGCGACCCGGTAGGCGTCGCCGTAATCGGATCCGTAAACGGGCGACACCGCGACTGTCGCGGAAATGTTCGGCGCGATCCTGGACAACTCCCGCTGAATGATGGCACCCGGGGACTCGTCGCCCTCACGTGGCCAGAGAGCGACCAGCGTTCCGCCATGCATCGCGACCAGCGGGCGCGGCTGACGCCCCGATGCCAGCTCGGTGACAGCGGAGAGCGCACGTTGCCACGCCCGGCGGGTGGCCGACTCGCTGGGGCCGGCGAGGGTGGCGACGACGGCGACGTGGGCGACGGACAGATCGTGGCCCAAGCGTCGCGCACGTTCCCGAATCTGGTCCGACGGCTGACCGCTGCCGGTCAGCACATCGGTCAGCAGTTCGCCACGCACCCGTCGTTCGACCTCGGCGGCGGTCTGCATCCGCAGCAACTCCACCGAGATGACGATGGAGGCGTGCTCTACCGCCCGAATCTGTAGGGGGTCAAGTGAATCGGGGACTCCGGGGAACCAGATGCGGGCTGCGACCTCGCTGCCCAGACGCACCCGTGCGACGAGCCAGCCAGTCGAAGCACCCTGATCGTCGACGGCCTCGCCGACCGTCGACGAGTCTGCTGCGGACTCGGCATCCGTCGTCGCGGTCCGGACTGCGACGGCCGGGTAATCGATGCCGTCGGCTGAGCGCGCGAGCTCGATCTGGCGGGCGTCGTCGATGAGCACGGGCCGGCCGATCAGGTCGCTCAACGCCGCGGCAATCCCGCTGACGCCTCCCGAGCGCAAGGTCACTGCGAGCAACCGTTCGTGGATCTGTTCCGAACGCGCGAGCGCATCGCGTTGCTCCCGTAGCGATTTGGTCAGAGTGCGCAATTCATCGAGCCGGCGCGCCGAAGTCACCGCGATGGCGGCATGGTTGGCGAGCAAGGTCAGCCGCTCGATCTCGTAGCGGGTGAAGGTGTGCACCGAGGCGTAGTAGCCATTGAGTGTTCCCAGCACCTCGGTGCCGGCAATGAGCGGTACGGCGACGATCGCCCGATAGCCCTGCTCTTGTGCCACACCGGCCCAGAGGGCGAATCGGGGTTCAATCCGCACGTCGCGGATAGCCACCGGTTCTCCACTGTGGAAAGCGCGACTCGACGGCGAGGTGCTGTCCAGCCGGATGGGGCGGTCGGAGTTCACCCGTCCGACGTACTCATCCGACAATCCGCTCCAGCCCCGCACGAGCAGTTGCTCGCCGGTGTCGTCGGGGATTAGCACGCCGCAGAAGTCGAAGCCCAGCAGCGTCCGCGCGGTATCGGCGACCAGGCAGAGCACCTCGGCCAGATCGGTCTCAGCACCGGCAAGGGAACTGAGGGTGCGCAACGCTGCCAGCCACGTGACCAGTTCCGCCCCCGGCCGTTCGCGGCCCGTCGACGTCGTCATCCGATCAGTGTGCATCACGAGGAGATGTAGCCACGCACATATTCAGCCGAATAATATGTCTTGCACGACATTGAACGCAGTTGGCGTTGTGATGAGACTCATTGGCATGACCCAAGTCTCACCGGCCCCCACCGTGGTCACGGATGCGCCCCTCACCCCTGTCCGCCACATCCTCAGCCCCGCCACCGGCGCAGTGATCGCCACCGTCCCGGAGCAGGGGGCGCGTGAGGTCGATGCCGCGGTGGCCAAGGCCCGCGCGGCGTTCGAGGACGGGCCGTGGCCGACCATGGTCCGGAGCGAGCGCGCCAAGCTGCTGCTGCGCATCGCCGACGTCATCGAATCCGCCGCCGAGAAGCTCTACACCCTCGAGGCCCAGAACAACGGGCGGCCGATCACCGAAACCCGGGCCCAGCTGTCTCGCGTGCCGGAATGGTTCCGGTACAACGCCGGGCTGCTGGCCGCGCAACGCCAAGCCGTGCTGCCGGGCGACGGGCCCTACCTCACCTATCAGCAGCGGCTACCGCTCGGCGTGTGCGGCATCATCACGCCGTTCAACCATCCGATGCTCATTCTGGCGCGGAGCCTGTCGGCCGCCCTCGCCAATGGAAACACCGTGGTGGTCAAGCCATCTGAGCTGACACCGCTGACGACGCTGGCCCTCGCCGAGATCGTCACCGACGCCGGGCTACCCGACGGCGTGCTCAATGTGATCACGGGCGCGCGCGAGGCGGGCGAGCGTCTCACCGGCCATCCCGACATCGCCAAGATCACTCTCACCGGCGGCACCGAGGCCGGGCGATCAGCAGCCGTCGCGACGGCGTCACGCTTCGCGCGAATCACCGCCGAGCTGGGCGGCAAGACGCCGGTGCTGCTGTTCGACGACGTCGACCCGCAGATCGCCGCCGAGGGTGCAGCCTTCAGCGCGTTCGTCGCGGCCGGCCAGTCGTGTGTCGCAGGGTCGCGATTCCTGGTGCAACGGGGCATCTACGACGAGTTCGTCGCCGCCCTCACTGCGCGCGCCCGGGCCATTCGCGTCGGAGACCCCGCCCTGCCGGACACCCAGATGGGACCGCTCATCAGCGACCGGCAGCGCGACAAGGTCACGGCGCTGATCCGGACCGGCCTCGACCAGGGCGCGACCCTCGCCGCCGGTGGCCAAATACCCTCCCTGCCAAGCCCTTTCGACGGCGGCTTCTACCTCGAACCCACCGTGTTGTCCGACGCCACCATGGACATGACGGTCGCCCGGGAAGAAATCTTCGGGCCGGTCGCCGTGGTCATCCCGTTCGACGGCGAGCACGACGGCGTGCAGATGGCCAACGACAACCCGTACGGCCTCGGTGCCGGAGTGTGGACCACCGATGTGAGCCGCGCCCACCGCGTGGCGGCGCGCATCAACGCGGGCATGGTCTGGGTCAACGACCACCACCGCCTGGAACCGTCCCTCCCCTGGGGCGGCATCAAGGAATCCGGTTCCGGAAAAGACGCCGGCACAGAGTCGTTCGACGACTTCTCCTGGGTCAAGACGATCGTGGTGCGCACCGCTGCCGAGCCCGTCGACTGGTACGGCGGGCAGCCCCAGCGCCGCCTCAACTGACCCACTTCCGACGGCCCGAAAGGCACACCCATGTCCGCAGCACGCTGGCATCACGACATCACCCGAACGCAATGGCTGGTCCTGGCGGGCACCACGCTGGGCTGGGGCCTGGATGGCTTCGCCGGTAGCCTCTATGTCCTCGTCCTCGGCCCCGCCATGAACGAGCTGCTCCCGAACAGCGGCATCGATACCGATGCCGCGGCCATCGGGTTCTACGGCGGCCTGACCGTCGCGCTCTTCCTCATCGGATGGGCGACCGGCGGAATACTTTTCGGCATACTCGCCGACTATTTCGGCCGTACCCGGGTGTTGTCGGCGGGCATCCTCACCTACGCGGCGTTCAGCGCGCTCGCCTTCTTCGCCGACACGTGGTGGCAGCTGGGCGTCCTGCGATTCATCGCAGGCCTCGGATCAGGTGTCGAGGCACCGGTGGGTGCCGCTCTGATCGCCGAGACCTGGCGCAACCGATTCCGGGCCCGCGCCGGCGGCGTGATGATGGCCGGATACGCCGGTGGCTTCTTCATGGCGGCCGCCGCCTATGCACTGCTGGGTGACCACGGCTGGCGCGCCATGATGCTGCTCGCCGGCATCCCGGCCCTGGTGGTGTGGTTCATCCGCCGCTACGTACCCGAGCCACCCGAGATCGGCGCCCACTTGCAAGCACGTCGGGAGCGGAAAGCACTGGGCCACAATCACGTCCACGATCGATTCGTGCTGCGACGCCTGTTCAGCCCGCCACTACTGCACCCCATGCTGGTCTGCACCGCACTGGCCACCGGAGCGCTGATCGCGTTCTGGAGCGTGTCGACGTGGTACCCGCAGATCATCCGGCAGGCGACCAAGGCCGAAGGCCTCCCTTCCGGCGTGGCCGATCACCGGGTCGCGGTGGCCGCGATGCTGTTCAACGCCGGCGGCATAATCGGCTACGCCGCATGGGGTTTCGTCGCCGACGCGATCGGACGCCGGAACGCCTTCGCGATCAGCTTCACGGTCTCGGCCGCCACCATCGCGTGGACGTTTCCGTTCGACCGCAGTCACACCGAGCTGCTCATCGCGATGCCGCTGCTGGGCTTCGGCTTGTTCGGCGCCCTGTCGGGCACCTTCATCTATGGTCCGGAACTCTTCCCGCCCAGTGTGCGTGCCACCGCGCTGGCCGTGTGCAACAGCGTCGGCCGTTACGTCACCGCGCTCGGGCCTCTCACGGCCGGGGTGATCGCCTCGTCGTGGTTCGACGGCAACCTCGGCGTCGCCACCGCCTCGGTGTCGGCGGTAGGCCTGATCGCCGTCATCGGCCTGGCCTTCGCCCGCGAAACCCGCGGGGAACCCATGCCCGTCGACCACCCCACCACCCACACCACCCGGCTCAGCGAAAAGAGCGCATCATGACCGAATACTCCACTGCTTCGGCGATCGTCGTCGGCGGATCCATCGGTGGCCTCACCACCGCACTGTTGCTGCGCGACTTGGGATTCCATGTCGACGTCTTCGAACGCACCCCCACTCCCCTCGACGGTCGCGGCAGCGGCATCGTCCTGCAGCCGGACACCGTGCGCTGGTTCACCGAACGCAGCCGGCAGCACATGGCCGATCTGCACACCGCCACCTCCTACGTGCAATACCTCGACCCCAATGGCGCCACCGTGCACCGGGAGCCCGCCCGCTGGACCTACACCTCGTGGGGCACCTTTTACCGGGCACTGCTCGCCGACTTCGGTACCGAGCACTACCACTACGGCGAATTCGCCTGTGGTTTCAGTCAGGACGAACACACCGCCACGGTGCGGTTCGTCAGCGGCAAGACTGCCAATGCCGACCTCGTCGTCTTCGCCGACGGCATCACCTCACCGGCTCGCGAGCATTTCGATCCCGGTGCCGCACTCACCTACTCCGGCTACGTGGGCTGGCGCGGAACCGTCCCCCTGTCCGAGCTGACAGCCTCCACTCGTGAGGTACTCGGCGACGCCATCACCTACACCGTGATCCCGAATTCGCACATCACGATGTACCCGATTCCGGGTGAACAGAGCCTCGACGAGGCCGACCGGTTGATGAACTACGTCTGGTACCGCAATGTGCCGGCGGGCCCAGAACTCAGCGAATTGCTCATCGACAAAAGAGGATTCAGCGGATCGGTATCGGTCCACCCAGGCCAGGTGCAGGACCGCTTCGTCGACGAACTGCGCACGGCGGCAGCGGCGCAACTCGCACCCGCAGTGGCCGAAGTGGTCGTCAAGACGCCGCAGCCCTACCTGCAGGTGCTGTCGGACGTGCGGTCCTCGCGGATGGCTCTGGGCCGGGCGGCGTTGATCGGCGATGCCGCGTGCGCCTCGCGGCCACATGCGGCCGCCGGAACCGCCAAGGCCGCCGCCGACGCCTGGGCGCTGGCCGATGCGCTGTCCACCTCGGCCGGAGACATCGTGGCAGCCCTGGCCAAATGGGAACCGGCGCAGCTACAGCTGAGCGACAGCCTGCTGCGCCGCGTGGTGGACATGGGCGAACGCTCGCAGTTCCGCAACAGCTGGACACCTGGAGACCCAGACCTGCGATTCGGCCTCTACGGCCCCGGACGCTAAAGCTCTTCACGACGAAAGGAATTCGAAAATGACCGACAACAACTATCTGACCGACCTACCGCTCGCCGGTGAGCTGGTGGCCACCGACTTCGAGAGCTGGCCGGGCTGGCTCAAGACCGAGTTCGCCGAGCACGCCTTCGACGGAAACGTCGGATCCCGCTTGCTGAGCGAGGACTCTCGGGTCCGGGTGTGGGAGATCCGGTTGGCGCCAGGTGAGCGCTGGCACGCCCACCGGCATGTGCTGGACTACTTCTGGACGGCGATCAACGCAGGCAGCAGCCGCCAGCACACCCATGACGGCACCGTCCGCGAAGTCTCCTATCAAGCCGGCGAGACCCGCCACTTCCATTTCGGGCCAGGCGAATTCCTGCTGCACGACATCGAGAACATCGGCGAAACCGAGCTGATTTTCACCACCGTCGAGCATCTCGACAGCGCCAACGACGCGTTGGAGATCGCGCGATGAGACCGCACATCGCCGACGGCGTCATCGACGTTCACGCCCATTGGTTGCCCCGTGCACTGTTCGCACTGCCGCCCGGCGCCCCGTACGGCCCGATGAATGACCGCGACGGCCAGCTGCATCTCGGTGACCTCCCGCTGTCGATCGCCACCGATGCCATGAGCGACGCGACCGCGATCACCGCCGACATGGACCGCGCCGGCGTCGCGGTACGCGTACTTTCCGCGCCTCCGTTCGCTTTTCCGCTCACCGCGGCCGGCGCCGAGTACGCCGGCGCATTCAACACCGCGCTGGCCGATATCGTCGGAACATCCGACGGACGGCTCCTGGGGCTGGGCATCGTCGCCCTGGGCGAACCCGGAGACATCACCTCGCAGTTGACCGCGCTGCGTGACGCCGCAGGCATCGTCGGCGTCGCAATACCGCCGGTGGTCGACGGCGACTCACTGCATCGGGGCGCATTGCGTCACATCGTTTCCGAGGCCGCTCGTCTCGATCTCGCCGTGCTGGTGCATCCCATGCAGATCGGCCGGCCGGAGTGGAGCGACTACTATCTGGCCAACCTCATCGGCAACCCCGTCGAAACCGCCACTGCGGTCGCGAATCTCGTGCTGAGCGGTCTGAAGGACGAACTGCCCGAGTTACGCATTTGCTTCCTGCACGGCGGCGGCTGCGCACCCGGTCTGCTCGGCAGGTGGGACCACGGCTGGCGGGCCCGTGCCGATGTCCGCGCCGCAGGCAGCCGATTGCCGTCCGACGTCGTCGCCGATCTGTATTTCGACACCGTCACCCATGACGCCCCGCAACTCGAACTGCTCGGCAAGATCGCCGGCAAGGACAAGGTGGTCTGCGGCAGCGACTATCCCTTCGACATGGCCGAATCGGACCCGGTACGGTTCGCGGTCAAGTACGGGCCCGACGAGGACGCACTGACCCGAGCGGCCCGAAACTTCCTGGGAGTGAACTGATGTCGACACTCTTTACACCGCTCACCCTCCGAAGTGTCACCTTCGCGCACCGGGCCTGGATGTCGCCGATGATGCAGTTCTCCGGCGTCGCCGACGGACCGGAAGCCGGCACCCCGACCGACTGGCATTTACAGCATTTCGGTGCGCGAGTGGTCGGTGGCGTCGCGCTGGCGATGGTCGAGGCGACGTCTGTGGACCCCGTCGGCCGCAGCAGCGTCTATGACCTCGGATTGTGGGATGACCGCCAGATTCCGGCATTTCGGCGGTTGACGCACTTCATCACCGAGCAGGGTTCGGTGCCGGGCATCCAGATCGTGCATGGCGGCCGCAAGGCAGCCACCGGGCGGCCCTGGCCGGACCCCAGCCGGACTCCCGAATCCTGGACGACGCTGGGCCCCAGCGCCATTGCGTTCGGACATCATCCCGTTCCCGCCGTACTGGACGTCGACGAGATCGAGCGAATCGTGGCGAGCTTCGCCGATTCCGCCCGGCGAGCCGCCGCAGCCGGCTTCCAGGTCCTCGAAATCCATGGCGCCCACGGCTATCTCATTCACCAGTTCCTGTCCCCGCAGTCCAACACGCGCACCGATGCGTACGGCGGATCGCTCGACAACCGGATGCGATTCGCGCTGCAGGTCGCCGAGGCGGTTCGCGCCGCGTGGCCGCAGCATCTGCCCCTGTTTTTCCGGGTTTCCGCCACCGACTGGCTTGCCGGGGACACCGACGACCCGCGACCGGGCTGGACCGTCGCGGACACCGTCGCCCTCGCCGTCGGTTTGAAGAAGGCCGGGGTCGACCTCGTCGACGTATCCAGCGGCGGCGCGATTCCCGATGCCCGCATCCCGGTGGCCCCCGGTTATCAGGTGCCCTTCGCGAAAAGGGTTCGCGCCGAGGCGGATATCTCCACTGCGACGGTCGGACTGATCACCGAAGCCGAGCAAGCCGAAGCGGTCGTCTCCGGCGGCGAGGCCGACGCCGTCTTCGTCGCCCGTGCCCTGCTGCGCAATCCCAACTGGGTCCGCGACGCCGCGCAACACCTCGGGGTGACGCTGCCGCACCCGCCTCAATACTCACGGGGATTCGCGTGAGTTCCCGCGGCGGGCAGGTTCACCTGCCCGCCCTGCCGGCCAATGTGGCCCAGGTGCTGGCATGGGGCGTTTCTCTTGCCTCGGCGTGCGGTGAGCCGGCGGACGGCGCTGGCCCGGCACCTACTGAAGCGGAATCTCGACGCCGCGGTCACGCTCCGGACGCGGGCCGAAGATGCGCCGATCCCCCTCGTTGATTCGCACGTCGTTGATGCTCGCCTCGCGGCGTTCCATCAAGCCGTCCGCGTCGAACTGCCAGAGCTCATTGCCGTAGCTGCGCCACCACTGGCCCGCGGCGTCGTGCCACTCGTACTGGAACTTGACGGCGATGCGGTTCTCGGAGAACGCCCACAGTGTCTTGCGCAGGGCGTAGTCGTGCTCGCGCTGCCACTTGGCGGTCAGGAACGGCACGATCTCTTCGCGACCGGTGACGAACGTGTCCCGGTTCCGCCAGACCGAGTCGGGCGTGTACGCCAGGGCGACACGCTGCGGGTCGCGCGTGTTCCAGGCGTCTTCGGCGGCCTGCACCTTCTGGAGTGCGGTCTCTTTCGTGAACGGCGGGACGGGCGGACGTTGTTCGGACATGACTCCCTCTTTTCTCTTATTGAGAACGTGCGTTCTCTACGCGATTCGACTAGCGTAGGGAACGAGCGTTCTCAACGTCAAGGAGGAAATTCGGATGCCCGCGCCGATCAGCGACGAACAGAAGTCCCGCGACCGCGAGGCGCTGCTGGACGCCACGGAGACCCTCTTCTACGAGCGCGGCATCCAAGCCGTCGGCATGGACGACATCCGAGAGGCGGCGGGGATCGCACTGAAGCGCATCTACGGGCTCTTCACAACCAAGGAAGAACTCATCGTCGCCGTGCTGCAACGCCGCGACCATCGCTGGCGCGGCCGCCTCACCGACTACGTGGAACAGCGCACAGACCCGCGAGAGCGAGTTCTGGCCGTCTTCGACTGGCTGGGGCAATGGTTCGCCGAACCAGGCTTCCGGGGCTGCGCCTGGATCAACGCCTACGGCGAGCTCGGCGCCACCTCGCCGGCAGTCCTGGCCGAAGTACGCGCCCACAAGCAGGCATTCCACGAGCAGATTGCGGGCTGGGTCGCCGCCGCCACCGGGGCACCGCCGGAACCCTTGTGCCTGTTGGCCGAAGGCGCGATCGTGACCGCCGCCATCACCGGCGATACCGAGGCAGCGCAGCGTGCCCGGGAAGCAAGCGAATCCCTCCTGGGATGACGACGGCCGCCGGGCCGCCCGTCAGAACGGTCGGCTGTTCGCCTGCCATTTGGCGGATTCCGGTCGCGGACCGAAACGCTCGACGTAGCGGTCGTGCATCTGCGACTGCTTCTGCCGCAGGACTTCATCGATCAGGTTCGGGTCGAGGCCGTGCTGAGTCAGACGGTAGCGACGCCACACCTTGTTGAGAACGAACGCCATCACGAGGGCCCAGAAGTAGATCGGCAGCGTCATTTCGGAGTGCACGTACACCGATGCCGGCAGCAGCCACAACGGCGCCAGCACGAAGATCGGCGGGATGGCGTACCGGATCATGTGCCGGCGTACGGCGCCGTCGTCGGTCAGGTCCTGCCGAACCCATTCCCGCAGGTGGTCCGGTAAGCGCCGCCCGTAGGCGTAGGTGATGCGCTGCCAGAACGTCGGACTGTCGGCGACCATGACGACTCCTTTGCCTGATGAGGTCGACGAGCACCATGCTCTTCGTACCCTAATAGTTAGGACACTATCATTTAGCTTGCTATTCCACAGGGGTGAAACAACTCACGTACGCCGGCGGCGAGAGACATCGGGCCGGCCGGATCACGCGCCACCGAGAACCCCGTGCCGGGCACTACGACACAAACTGTTAGGGCCCTAATTGGTAATAAGCTGGGCAACATGTCCGCTGTCTCGGAAGACGTCGACCCTCTGGCCCTCGAACGGCAGGTCTGCTTCGCGCTGGCCATCACCAACCGTGCGGTCCTCGCGATCTACCGGCCACTGCTCGAACCGCTCGGGCTGACGCATCCGCAATACCTGGTGCTATTGGCGTTGTGGGACAACGCAAAAGCCAAGCAGGATCCGTTGACCGTCAAGCAGATCGCCGCACTGCTGCAGATGGATTCGGCCACCGTGTCCCCGATGCTCAAGCGGCTCGAGACGCTCGAGCTCATCCGCCGCACCCGCAGCGCGACCGACGAGCGCACCACCCACATCACGCTGACACCGAAAGGCGTCGCGCTACGTCGCCGCGCGCTGAAGATTCCGCCGGCGGTGGTCGAACAATTGGGCGTCGGCCTCGACGAGCTGGAACGCCTGCACGAAGTACTGACCCGAATCAATGCCGCCGCCGTTGCCGCCGGCACACTCACGGCGAAATCCGGGTAGCGGCTGGCAACGCCGGCGGGCGCCGGTTCGAAGGTTGTTGCGACGATGCACCGAAAGCCAGATACCAGTGGCGACGGCCATTGGTGAATGACATCGATCGTGGCGGATTCACTTCAGAAATTTGACGTGGCCGAGGTAATGCAGCGTTTGCCTACCAGGGCGTCGTTTCGCAATAACGCAGACAATCGCGAGCGGTGCCGGCGATCGATTACGACTTTCACCAGACCCCGCCCGATTCCGGAAACCGGCCCCTAACACGCAGTTCACGCAACTATCGGATGACCCGTCCGTGTCGCCCGCCCGATTCAAGATCAAATTCGCGGCTTGCGCCGGAACCCCGCTGAAAATGGTGTGAATATTGTTGGTGAAGCAATAATTGAGATTGCTGTTGTGCACCTGGCGCAGTATCGACCGGCAGAATTTGATGCGCTCGGGCACGAACACGGACTGTTTTGTGCGATCGACCAGAATCGGCACCCCAAAAGGCTATCGTTTTTGCGAGAAAGAGCGGGAGGCACCCGCGACGCACCGATATCGGGCTCTTCGCAGTTGAGGGTGTAGAGGTCATCGGCGCGTCGTTGCCGGGATAGGGGTCGAGGTCTCTCGAAGATGAA
>NZ_JBJIAK010000061.1:0-30596 GCF_045310915.1 Mycobacterium sp. SMC-17
TCTCCGGGTCGTACTTGCTCGGCATGACATGCACCTTCCCAAGGAAGGAGGTGCGCATCAAACGCGGGATGGTTCAGTCATCCAGTGTGACGGTGCGCAGATTGCGCTCCTTCAGCAGATCGACCAGTTGGCCGTAGACGTGCGTCACCGGCAGGTGGTTGAGGTGGCCGATGACCACCGTCTGCTCCGTGAAGTACTTGCCCGCCATCTTCAGGATGTAGTCCTCGGTGACGATGTTCTCGTCGCCCAGCGATCCCGTCCACATGGTCGGCGTCGAGTAGCCGAGTTCCGCGGCGATCTTGTCGACGATCGCGTTGTGGCTGCCGTACGGCGGCCGGTAGTACGGCCGGGAGTCGATCCCGAAGGTCGACTGCAGGAACTTGTGGTTGCGCTCCAACTGGTCGACGATCTCGTCCTTGGACAGTTTCGCCAGGTCCGGATGCGACCAGGTGTGGTTGCCCAACTGAATCTGGCCCGACTCCACCAGCGGCAGCATCAGGTCCCGGTTCTCGGTCCACGACTGGTAGCGGCCGTTGACGAAATAGGTGAGCCGCATCCCGGTGTCCCGCGCGAGCTTGGTGTACGCGCGCACCACCTCGGAACTCACGCCGTCGTCGAGCGTGATCGCCACGCGATTGCCGGCCACGTCCGGCAGGCTGCTGAGCTCGCCACCACCCGGCAACGCCAATCCCATGCCCCGCTGTACCGGATCCTTGGGAGCCTTCGGCGGCGCTGCGGCCACGGTCGCGGCCGGCCCGTCGACGGCGCACCGCGCCAGGCCCACGCCGGCCACCACCGAGGCCGACAAGCCCACGAGAAAACGTCGCCGGCTCAGCTCGGAGCCGGCGAACAGGGATGCGGGTGCAGTGGAGTAGTTCGCCATAAGTATTCAGTTCTGGTCAATCGGGACCCGAACCGATCAATTGTGCAACTCCAGTCACACCAGCCTCACGCGACACACCCGGCGGTATCGAGTCGTTATCAACGGCATCGCCAGATGCGGAGGCGCGCCCCGACCGCGCTAGACGCGAGCAGGCACCTCGTCGTCAAGGAATTCCGGCGGGTAGTCCCCGAGATCGTCGGCACTCATGGCCGTCGCGCCCACCACACGCGGCTCCGACGTACTCAACCGCAACCAACCGACCGCACCGATCAGGAAGCACAGGTACACCAGCGGATACCAGCCGCTCATCACTTGGCCGATCCAGAACGGCCGCAGGTCGAGGAAATTCCAGTACACGCCGCTGAAGTACATCGTGGTGTGGTTCCGGCCGGGTTTGTGCAGCGTCCACATGAACACCGCCGCGAACAAGCCGGCAGCACGGTACGCCCAGCCCCGAGCCCAACCACCCTGCGTCGTACAGGCTTTCCCGACGAGCCAAAAGATCGCCGGCGCGAACCAGACCCAGTGCGCAGCCCAGCTGAACGGCGAGACGGCACAACCGGTCAGGCCCACCACCACGAGAGCCAGGGCCTGCTCGCCGCGGCGGTGGGCCCACCACGCCACCGCCAGGCCGGCAACAAGAACCAACAGGCTCAAGGTGATCCACAACCATTCAGGCCGTGGAAGTGGTGCGAAGAAGCGGGCGAGGAAGCCATTGAGCGACTGGTTCGCCAGGTGATCGATATGCGCGATGTGCGTGGTATCGCCCAGGTGACTCCAGAACCAACCGCTGTCCGTCGGAAGGAATGGCCAGGTACCCACGACCGTTGCCACGAAAGTCCCTGTGGCCACGGCAAAAGTACGCCATTGCCGAGTCAGCAGCAGGTACGGCAGGAACACCAGCGGCGTCAGCTTGATGCCCGCCGCCAGCCCCAACCCGATACCTCGCGAACGGGAAGCTTTGGGCCGCAACAGATCCAGCAGCACCATCGCCATGAGCAGCACATTGATCTGTCCCCACCAGAGCGTGGCCTGCACCGGCTCGACGTCCATGACCGTCACGCCGAGCGCCGCGCTGACCGTCGCCAGTCGCCAGTCAGCGCGAACGCCGGCCAATCGCATTGTGCGCCAAGCCAACAGCGCCAAAAGCCCTACCGACAGAACCAACAGCGACCACTTCGCGACTTCGAAGCCAGCCAACGCGAAAGGGGCAAGAAGCACTGTCGCGAACGGCGGGTAGACGAACCACGCCTCTTTCAACGCCGGCGTCTCGTACAACGGCTTGCCGTGCCAGAGCCCATCGACCGCAGCTCGATACGTCGACAGGTCGAAGTCGTTCTCCATCAATCCAAAGAACTTCACATCGAACGGCACCAGCTGGTTGTGCACCACCAACGCCAGGATCGCGACCGCGACCGCACCCAACACCACTGGATGCGGCAGTCGCGTCTGTCCTCCCCCACTGCTCACCGGCCGATTTTATCGAGCAGTGCGTGCGGCGCCCGTCGCCAATCTGCACCACCCACGCAGCGTGAGGGTCACCGGTTCTGCTTTCCTGACGCAAAAAAACCGTGGCCCGGCGGTGCATCGCACCACCGGGCCACGGTTGATTGTCAGATCAGCGCTGCGGCGCAGCCGTCGGCTTGATGGGCTTCGGCAGCGCCGACTCACCCATCAGGTAGCGGTCCACGCCGGCGGCCGCGGCGCGGCCCTCGGCGATGGCCCACACGATCAGCGACTGACCGCGGCCCATGTCACCGGCGACGAAGACGCCGGGCACCGTGGTCTGGAAGTCGTTGTCCCGGGCCACGTTTCCGCGGTCGGTGAGCTCGACGCCCAGCTCGGTCAGCAGGCCTTCACGCTCGGGGCCGACGAAGCCCATGGCCAGGAAGACGATGTCCGCCGCGAGTTCGAAGTCCGAACCCTCGACCTTCTCGAACTTGCCGGCCTTCATGACGACCTCGTGCACCTTCAGCGCCGAGACCTTGCCGTCGGTGCCCACGAACTCCTCGGTGTTGACCGAGAAGACGCGCTCGCCGCCCTCTTCGTGTGCCGAGGACACCCGGAACATGAGCGGGTAGGTCGGCCACGGGGTCGACTCGGCGCGCTCCTCCGGCGGACGCGGCATGATCTCGAACTGGTGGACGCTCTCGGCGCCCTGCCGGTGGGCGGTGCCCAGGCAGTCGGCGCCGGTGTCACCGCCACCGATGATGACGACCTTCTTGCCCTTGGCCGTGATCGGCGGCTCGCCGTCGGGTCCGAGGACGTCGTCGCCCAGCTGCACGCGGTTACCCCAGGGCAGGTACTCCATGGCCTGGTAGATGCCCTCGAGCTCGCGGCCCGGGATCGGCAGGTCACGCCATGCGGTCGCGCCGCCGGCCAGGACCACCGCGTCGTAGTCTTCCTGCAGCTGCTCGACGGTGATGTCGACGCCGACGTTGACGTTGGTCCGGAACTGCGTGCCCTCGGCCGCCATCTGCTCCAGACGACGGTCGATGTGCCGCTTCTCCATCTTGAATTCCGGGATGCCGTAACGCAGCAGACCACCGATGCGGTCGGCCCGCTCGAGCACGGTCACGTCGTGGCCGGCGCGGGTCAGCTGCTGGGCAGCGGCCAGACCGGCCGGTCCGGAACCGACGACGGCGACCTTCTTGCCGGTCTTGACGTCCGGGATCATCGGCTTGACCCAGCCCTGGTCGAAGGCGTTGTCGATCAGCTCGACCTCGACCTGCTTGATCGTCACCGGGTCCTGGTTGATGCCGAGGACGCACGACGCCTCACACGGCGCCGGGCACAGCCGCCCGGTGAATTCCGGGAAGTTGTTGGTGGCGTGCAGGCGCTCGATGCCGTCGCGCCAGCGGTCCCGGTACACCAGGTCGTTCCACTCGGGGATGAGGTTCCCGAGCGGACAACCGTTGTGGCAGAACGGGATACCGCAGTCCATGCAGCGCGAGGCCTGGACCTGCAAGGTCTCCTTGGAGAACTCCTCGTAGACCTCTTTCCAGTCCTTGAGGCGCAGGTCGACCGGCCGGCGGACCGGAGTCTGACGGTGGGTGTGCTTGAGGAAGCCGTTCGGATCAGCCACGAGCGGCCGCCATGATCGCTTCGCTGACGTCCTCGCCGGCGGCCTCGGCCCCGGCGATCGCCTCCAGTACCCGCTTGTAGTCGCGAGGCATCACCTTGATGAACTGCTCCTTCTGATTCTGCCAATCGGCCAGAATCCGCTGTCCCACAGCCGATTCGGTGCCATCGACATGGGCGGTGATGATCTCGTGCAGCCACAGTTCGTCGGTGGCGTCCAGCGCATCGAGATCGACCATCTCGCCGTTGATGTTGCCCGGCAGGGCGCCCTTCGGGTCGTAGACGAAGGCCATACCGCCGGACATACCGGCGGCGAAGTTACGGCCGGTCTCGCCGAGGATGACGACCTTGCCACCGGTCATGTACTCGCAGCCGTGGTCGCCCACGCCCTCGACGACCGCGACGGCGCCCGAGTTGCGCACCGCGAACCGCTCGCCCACCACACCGCGCAGGAACGCCTGCCCACTGGTGGCACCGAACAGGATCACGTTGCCGCCGATGATGTTCTCCTCGGCCACGTAGCCCGCGGGCGCGTTCTTCGACGGGCGCACCACGATGCGTCCACCCGAAAGACCCTTGCCGACATAGTCGTTGGCGTCGCCGTTCACCCGGAGGGTGATGCCCTTGGGCAGGAACGCGCCGAAGCTGTTACCCGCCGAGCCGTCGAACGTGATGTCGATGGTGCCGTCCGGCAGACCCTGGCCGCCGTGAACCTTGGTGACCTCGTGGCCCAGCATGGTGCCGACGGTGCGGTTCACGTTGGTGATCTTCATGGCGAGGCTGACCGGCACCTTGGACTCGATGGCGTCCCGGCACTCGGCGATCAGCTGCTGGTCGAGCGCCTTGTCCAGACCGTGGTCCTGGCTCGACGTGCAGTACAGATCCTGCTTCATGAAGGCCGACTCCGGTTCGTACAGCACCGGGGTCAGGTCCAGCTTCTGCGCGCGGTAGTGCGCGATGGCCTTGCTGGTGTCCAGCGCGCCGACCTGGCCGACCATCTCGTTGATGGTGCGGAAGCCCAGCTGCGCCATGAGTTCGCGGACCTCTTCTGCGATGAACAGGAAGAAGTTCTCGACGAATTCCGGCTTGCCGGTGAACCGCTCGCGCAGCACCGGGTTCTGGGTGGCCACACCCACGGGGCAGGTGTCGAGGTGGCAGACGCGCATCATGATGCAGCCCGAGACCACCAGCGGTGCGGTGGCGAAACCGAATTCCTCGGCACCCAGCAGCGCGGCGATGACGACGTCGCGGCCGGTCTTGAGCTGACCGTCGACCTGCACGACGATGCGGTCGCGCAGACCGTTGAGCAGCAGGGTCTGCTGCGTCTCGGCCAGGCCCAGCTCCCACGGCGCGCCTGCGTGCTTCTGCGAGGTCAGCGGGGTCGCACCGGTGCCACCGTCGTGCCCGGAGATGAGCACCACGTCGGCGTGCGCCTTCGAGACACCCGCGGCGACGGTACCGACGCCGTTCTCCGACACCAGCTTCACGTGGATACGGGCCTCGGGGTTGGCATTCTTCAGGTCGTGGATCAGCTGCGCCAGATCCTCGATCGAGTAGATGTCGTGGTGCGGCGGCGGCGAGATCAGGCCGACACCCGGGGTCGAGTGCCGTACCTCGGCCACCCACGGGTACACCTTGTGCCCCGGAAGCTGACCGCCCTCACCGGGCTTGGCGCCCTGGGCCATCTTGATCTGGATGTCGGTGCAGTTCGTCAGGTAGTGCGACGTCACACCGAAGCGGGCCGACGCGACCTGCTTGATGGCGCTGCGCCGCCAGTCGCCGTTGGCGTCCCGCTCGAAGCGCTCGACGTTCTCGCCGCCCTCACCCGAGTTCGACCGTCCGCCAAGGCGGTTCATGGCGATGGCCAGCGTCTCGTGGGCCTCCGCCGAGATCGAGCCGTAGCTCATCGCGCCGGTGGAGAACCGCTTGACGATCTCGCTGGCGGGTTCGACCTCGTCGATCGAGATCGGTTCGCGCACACCTTCTTTGAACGTGAACAGGCCACGCAGGGAGGCCATGCGCTCGCTCTGGTCATCGACCAGCTTGGTGTACTCCTTGAACACCGAGTACTGCCCGGTGCGGGTGGAGTGCTGCAGCTTGAACACCGTGTCCGGGTTGAACAGGTGGTACTCGCCCTCGCGGCGCCACTGGTACTCGCCGCCGACCTCGAGCTCACGGTGCGCCCACTCGTCGGGCCGGTCGAGGTAGGCGAGGCTGTGCCGCGCCGCGACGTCGGCCGCGATGTCGTCGAGGTCGATGCCGCCGGTCGGACAGGAGATGCCGGTGAAGTACTCGTCGAGCACGCGCTGGCTGATGCCGACGGCCTGGAACAGCTGGGCGCCGGTGTAGGAGGCCAGCGTCGAGATGCCCATCTTGGACATCACCTTCAGCACACCCTTGCCGGCGGCCTTGACGTAGTTGGCCTTGGCCTGGTCGCTGGTCAGACCGGTGATGACACCGCGGTCGACCATGTCCTCGACGGTCTCGAAGGCCATGTACGGGTTGATGGCGGCCGCGCCGACACCCACCAGCATGGCCATGTGGTGCACCTCGCGGGCGTCACCGGACTCGACCACGAGGCCGACCTGGGTGCGGGTGCGTTCCCGGACCAGGTGGTGGTGGACGGCGGCCGTCGACAGCAGCGACGGAATCGGCGCGAGCCATTCGTTGGACTCACGGTCCGACAGCACGATGATGCGGGCACCGTTGCGGATGGCCTGCGACACCTTGGTGCGGACATCCTCCAGGGCGCGGCGCAGGCCCTCTCCACCGTCGGCGACGGGGTACAGGCAGCTGATGACCGCGGCGCGCATGCCGTGCTTGCGGCCCCGGATCTCGTGGTCGGGGTCGACGCAGATCAGCTTGGACAGGTCGCCGTTGCGCAGGATCGGCTGCGGCACGACGATCTGCCGGCACGAGTTCTCGTCCGGGTTGAGCAGGTCACCCTCGGGGCCGATGACGCCCGAGAGGCTGGTGACGACCTCTTCGCGGATGGCGTCCAGCGGCGGGTTGGTGACCTGTGCGAACAGCTGCTGGAAGTAGTCGTAGAGCATCCGCGGCCGCTGCGATAGCACAGCGATCGGGGTGTCGGTACCCATGGAGCCCAGCGCCTCGGCGCCGGTGCGGGCCATCGGCACGATCAGCTGATTGACCTCTTCGTTCGTGTAGCCGAACGCCTGCTGGCGCAGCACCACGCGGTGGTGCGGCATCTTGACATAGTCGCCCGGGGGCAGATCGTCGATGTGGAACAGGCCGTTGTCGAGCCACTCCTGGTAGGGGTGCTCGGCCGCCAGCTTGTCCTTGATCTCCTCGTCGTCGACGATCCGGCCTTCGGCCATGTCCACGAGGAACATGCGGCCGGGCTGCAGACGCATCTTCTTGACGACGGTCGACGGGTCCAGATCCAGGACGCCGGCCTCGGAGGCCATGACGACGAGCCCGTCGTCGGTGACCCAGATGCGCGAGGGACGCAGGCCGTTGCGGTCCAGCACCGCGCCGACGATGGTGCCGTCGGTGAAGCACACCGACGCCGGGCCGTCCCACGGCTCCATGAGCGACGCGTGGTACTGGTAGAACGCCCGGCGGGCGGGGTCCATGGTCTCGCTGCGTTCCCATGCCTCGGGGATCATCATCAGCACGGCGTGGTGCAGCGGACGTCCACCCAGGTGCAGGAGTTCGAGCGCCTCGTCGAACCGCGCGGTGTCCGAGGCGCCCGGCGTACAGACCGGGAAAATCTTGTTCAGGTCGTTGTGGAACCCGAACACGTCAGTGTGGATGAGCGCCTCGCGGGCACGCATCCAGTTCTCGTTGCCGTTGACGGTGTTGATCTCACCGTTATGCGCGACCCGGCGGAACGGGTGCGCCAGCGGCCACGACGGGAACGTGTTGGTCGAGAAGCGCGAGTGCACGATGCCCAGCGCGCTCTTCATCCGCTCGTCCTGCAGGTCCAGGTAGAACGCCTTGAGCTGCGGGGTGGTGAGCATGCCCTTGTAGACGATGGTCTTGCCCGACAGGCTCGGGAAGTACACCGTCTCGCGACCGGGGCCGTCCTGGCCCGGGCCCTTGGTGCCCAGCTCGTGCTCGGCGCGCTTGCGGATGACGTAGGCGCGGCGCTCGAGCTGCATGCCGTCGGCGCCGGCGATGAAGATCTGCCGCAGGGTCGGCATGGCGTCACGCGCCAGCGCACCGAGCGACGACTCGTCGAACGGCACATCGCGCCAGCCCAGGACCTGCAGGCCCTCGGCTTCGACGATCTTCTCGACGGCCTCGCACGCCAGCTTGGCGTCGCGGGCCGACTGCGGCAGGAAAGCGATGCCCGTGGCGTAGCTGCCTTCGGCAGGAAGCTCGAAGCCTTCCTCGGCGCACACGGCGCGGAGGAACTCGTCGGGAACCTGCAGCAGGATGCCTGCGCCGTCGCCGGTGTTCGGCTCGGCACCTGCAGCACCGCGATGCTCCAGGTTCAGCAGTGCCGTGATCGCCTTGTCGACGATGTCGCGGCTCCGACGTCCGTGAATGTCCGC
Source organism: Mycobacterium sp. SMC-17 (assembly GCF_045310915.1). NCBI lineage: Bacteria > Bacillati > Actinomycetota > Actinomycetes > Mycobacteriales > Mycobacteriaceae > Mycobacterium > Mycobacterium sp. SMC-17. Next base: position 8,485 of record NZ_JBJIAK010000061.1, read on the forward strand.
GACCATGGCGACGCCACAGGCGTCGTGCTCATGCGCGGGGTTGTACAGCCCGACCTTGCTGGGTCCGCCGTGCTGCGGCGCCATTCCCACCTAACCCTTCACCATCTTCTTTACGAAGCATCGCTTGACCGCCGCTTTCAACGGCGTCAGCGGACTGAGCGACGGTATGCCAGCGTGCAGCACTGAACGACGGGCCGTCCCGCTCGCCTCGATTGAGACAAAACGATATGACAAACCCGGCCTGACATGCCAACTTAGGCAGACCTAATGAGGTTGCTGTGACTGTGGTGCACAGCACTCTAAAGCTACCGGTCGGTAGGGCCAATTTTATTGGAGCCCTTGCGTTTTCGCCAATCAATTCCGGTCACACCCCGACGGGGCCCACCCGCACCACTGGTCACGACACCGCAATATGGTTTGCTGGGAGTCACATTTCCGCAGGCCGTTACCAAAAGTTTATTTGCTGCAAAGATTGCTCAGATTCTTAGATTCCGGGCCGGTCAGCGGGCACCCGCCGGTCACCTTTGAGCCGCTATTCAGCAACAGCCGGGCTCCCGGCCGCCCATCGGTGGGACCCTCGAAATGCTGTTTGCTGACCCGGCTTTTTCGACAGGAATTGGAGGGTTCGACCAAATGAGTACTCCCACGAGCACACACAAGCTGGCGGCGGAGGCCGTCGGCACCTTCTGGCTCGTGCTCGGCGGTTGCGGCGCCGCGGTCTTTGCCGCCAATCCCACCGAACACACCTCTATCGGCATCGGATTCCTCGGTGTCGCAATAGCTTTCGGCCTCACGGTACTGACGGGCGTCTACGCCTTCGGCAGTGTCTCGGGCGGCCATTTCAATCCGGCGGTCACGCTCGGCGCGGCCCTGGCCCGGCGGATCGACTGGAAGGCACTGCCCGGGTACTGGATCGCCCAGATCATCGGCGGGCTCGTGGCCGGCGGGGTCATCTACTGGATCGGCAGTGGCCAGAAGGGCTGGTCGGCGACCGGCAACATGGCCGCGAACGGTTTCGGGGACCACTCACCGGAACATTTCGGCCTGGCGTCGGTGCTCATCACCGAAATCGTCCTGACCGCGATGTTTCTGTTCGTGATCCTGGGCTCCACCGACGCCCGCGCCCCGAAGGGCTTCGCCGGACTGTCCATCGGCCTGTCCCTGACCCTCGTCCACCTGATCTCGATCCCGATCTCCAACACCTCGGTGAATCCGGCCCGCTCGACCGGCGTCGCGTTCTTCAACGGCAACGGGGCGCCGACGCAGCTGTGGGTGTTCTGGCTGGCGCCGTTGGTCGGAGCCGCCATCGCGGGCGTCGCTTATCCGCTGTTGTTCGGCACCGCCGAGACGGATCACGAAGCCGACGTCGTCGCCGCCTAGATTTCCTTCAGGCTGGGAATCGCCTGGCGCGCACCGAATCTCGGGTTGCGCGCCAGGCCACTGACTTCGAGCAGCCGTACCGCCCGATGCCGGTGTGGCCGGAGCGGTTCCAGCAGTTCGACCATCGCGGCGTCGTCGATCGGGTGGCCCAGCAGGGTCCAGCCCACCATCTTGGCCAGGTGATAGTCGCCGACCGAGAGCGCGTCGGCGTCGCCGAACGCCTTCTGCACCGTCTCGGCGGCCGTCCACAGCCCGACTCCCGGCAACGACATCAAGGCCGTGATCGCGGTCTCGGCGGTCAGCCGCTCCAGCGCGTCGGCCCGCTGCGCGCAGCCGACCAGGGTGCGGGCCCGGCCGGGATCCACGTTCGCGCGGTGGAATTCCCAGGACGGGATGCGGCGCCACGCATCGGCGGTCGGCGGCAGCCGCATGCCGGCCGGCGCCGGGCCGGGCGCGGGCGCGCCATATCGCATGGTGAGCTTGCGGAACGAATTCCACGCATCCCGGCCTTGCACCCGTTGCTCGAGGATCGCCGGGATCAGCGCCTCCAGCACCCGCCCCGTGCGGCACAGGCGCAGGTGCGGCACGCGGCGCCAGGCCTCGGCAATGGTCGGTTCGGTGGGTGCGAATCCCGTGGCATCGTCTTCGGCGCCGACCAGCGCGGGTAGACGGTCCAGGAACTCGGCGGCGCCATCGCCCCACACCTCGCAGTCGACGGTCTTGAGATCGGACGAGCTGAGGCGCGCTGTGACCCCGCCGGTGCGCATCAGGCTGGTGCGCCAGATGACGCCGTCGACGGTCCGGAAGGTCGGATCGGTCCCGCCGCGGCGCAGCGGCGACAACGTCAGGCCGAGGCCGGCCGGGCCGTCCAGGGCCAGGCTGGCGGTGGGCACGGATTCAGGTTAGGCGGGATGCACCACGATGTCGGCCTTGTCCGGGTAGAACGCCACCCGGCCGGCGATCTCCGCGACCGCGGGGTAGGGCTGTTCGTAGGTCCAGATGACGTCCTCGACGCCGCCGACGTGGTAGTAGCCGGCGTCACCCTTGTACGGGCAGTAGCTGGTGGTCGTGCTTCGGGACAGCTCCGTCTGCTCGACGTCGGCGAGCGGAATATATTGCACCGCTGGGTAATTCGACTCTTGCAGTGTGAGTGCGTCGGTGGTGTCCGCAACCACGCGGCCGTTGACCGTGACGGTGACGTGTCCGGCGGTCGGCGTGATGGTGATGGGGTGAGCCGCACTGGGCTCGAGCACGGGACGCTCGGTCATGTTCAGTGCAACACCTTTCCCGGCGGCGCCGATTCCCGACATGACGCTGGGCCTGTCGCCAGTGACAGGCCCAGCCATCAGACGGCAACTACTGACGGATTACAGCGCAATCCAGATGCCGAAGAACCAGAAACCCCACGCCATGAAGCCTGGGTCCCACACCGGATAGACGGTGTAGCCCCAGTAGTCGAACGGGGGCGGCGGCGGTGCCCACGGCGGGGGCGCCACCCAGATGATGTTCGGCCTGGGCGGTGGTCCCCAGCCCCACGGCCCAGGTCCATGGCCCCACGGCGGCGGGCCGCCACGCCAGTGCCAGTCGCCCGGTCCCGGGTCGCCCGGCGTGGGGTGCCAGTTCCCCTGGTCGCCGGGATGCCAGTCCCCACGGCCATTGTCGTTGCCGCCCGGGTGCCAGTCGTCGTGATTGCCCGGGTTACCTGGCGGTGGCCCACCGGGCCCGCCGCCGGGACCACCGGGATTTCCAGGTGGACCACCGGGATTTCCAGGTGGACCGCCGGGGTTTCCGGGCGGACCGCCGCCACCCGGGCCGTGTCCGTTACCCGGGCCGTTGCATACCTGCATCGGCGGGCAGGGTGCAGGCTTCGCCTGCGCGATATTGACTCCTAATCCCATAATCGCCGCGCTCACACCGGTGGTGAGCGCGGTAGCTGCCACAAACGTCTTTTTGCTCATATCAACCCAACTCCTTCGTTGGAAGGTGCCGTCACGCGGTATATCGCCGGGATACCCCGAAACGGTTACCGCAAAGATCGAGCATTCTTGTTGCGCCACCGACAATTACCGCTTGCCCAACCCCTGGACCGTCTGTCTACGATCAGCGCCATGACCGCACAGGGACCCGCCTCCGTCACCGCTGCCATCGAGATCGCCGCCAGCCCGTCGGCTGTCTACGCGTTGCTGACCGATCTGCCCACCTTGGCCTCGCTCGCCGAGGAGGCACACACCATGGAGTGGCAGAAGGGGTCCTCGGCGGTACCCGGTTCGGTGTTCAAGGGACACAACCGCAACGGCTCGAAGACATGGACCACCAGCTGCACCGTCACCGAAGCCGAGCCGGGCAAGACGTTCGGCTTCGCCGTGAAGTCCTCGATCGTGCCCATTGCGCACTGGCGCTACGACATCACCGAGACGCCGAACGGCTGCCGGGTCGTCGAGTCCACGTGGGACAACCGGCCGGGTCTGCTGAAGCTGTTCGCGGCCTCGCTCACCGGGGTCGCCGACCGGGACGCGGCCAACGCCGAGAACATCCGGCTGACGCTCGAGCGGCTGAAGGCCCGCGCCGAGGCCGCGTGACCGGGCCGGGTGGTCAGCCCCACGAATACCGGTGGTATTGCGACATGTGGCGCATGCCGGGCACGGCGCGCATGACGGCGGCCATCACCCGTAGTCCCGTCGGCAGCCGGTCGTAGCCGTCGGGGCCGAGGGCGGACTCCCATGACAGCAGCCGCAGTCCCGGCACTGCCGACAGGACGTCGTCGGGGCCGTCCATGGCCCACTTCAACGTCGCGCCCGAACGGCGCACCACGGAGTTCGTCCACTGCAGTTTCACACCGAGCCGGCTGAAGGCATCGAATTGCAGTTCCCCACTTGGGAAATGCGCCACGATGCGACGGAACAGAGCCTGCCCGTCGGCCTCGCTGAGGTACATCGTGAGGCCCTCGGCCAGCATCAGTACCGGGCGGTCGGCCGGGATGTCGGCGAGCCACGCCGGGTCCGTCACCGAAGCCGGGACGATGTGGCAGTGCTCGCGGGCCGGGTAGAGCTGACGGCGCAGCTCGGCGACCTCCGGGTAGTCGATGTCGTACCAGTCGACGCCGGGTCCCGGGTCCAGCCGGTAGTACCGGCTGTCCAGTCCGCAACCCAGGTGCAGCACAACGGCTTCCGGGTGTACGGCCAGGAACTGCCGCGCCGTCTTGTCGAAGTAGGCGGACCGCAGGGTGACCCCCGGTGACCTGGCAGCCGTGATCGTGGTCTGCGACCAGTCGTAGTCGATGCGGGCGACGATATCGCGGGCGTAGGTGTCGTGCAGCACCGACTTCGGCAGGTCGGCGTCCAGGGCCTTGGCGTACAGCGTGGCCAACATGGTCTGCGGTGCCCCGGTCAGGTCCACCTGCAATCTGTCCGTCATGGCTTCGACGCTAGCCGCGGTAGGCCTTGCCGCGCCACGACTTAACGCTGCACGGCGCGTTGTTCAGCCCCGGGATTTCTGGGCCTGCCGAGCCTTTCGCAGGCCCACCCAGAACCGCGCCGCTTCCCGCACCGCGTCCTCGACGGGCCTTGGCTCCCAACCCAATTCAGTCCTCGCCTTGCTGCAGTCGACGGGCGCCTCAGCGCGCATCAGTCGCAGTGACGCCAGCGACATGTGTTCGTCGGTGCCCTTGAGCCGGCCTTTGACGGTGCCCAGGGTGGCAAGTGCGTACGTCACCGGCAGCGGCAGCGACTTGGCCGGCGCCGGCACCCCGGCCTCGGCCGCGGCGATGCGCGCCACCTCGGCATTGCTGATCATCTTGTCGGAGATCAGGTATCGCTCACCGGGCCGGCCCTTGTCGGCGGCCAGGATCAGCGCGCGGGCGGCGTCGTTGACGTCGACCGCTTCCAGCTCGATGCCGCTCATCACGAACGGCAGCTTCCCGAACGCGGCACCGGCGATGATGGCGCCGTGCGGCGTACGGCCCCAGTCCGTTCCGCCGTACGTGGTGGACACACACATCGCGACGGCCGGCAGCCCGCGTTCCCGGGCGTACTGCAGCACCAGTTTCTCGGCCTGCACGCGCGACCGCACGTACGGCGGCAGCGTGCGCTCGTCGGCGATGTCGTCCTCGGTGGAGACGAAGCCGCGCTTGCGCCCCACCGTGGCATAGCTGCTCGTGAAGACGAATTTCTTGAGGCCCGAAGCGATTTCGGGTGCCACCGCGACATCCAGCACATTGCGGGTGCCCTCGACGTTGGTGCGGAACAACGGCGACGGATCCCGGAGCCAGCCGCGGGTGTCGACGACGCAGTAGTAGATGACGTCGGCACCGGTCATCGCGGCCCGCAGGGTGTCGTTGTCCCAGATGTCGCCCTCGTAGCGGGTGGCGGCGAGGTCGTCGATGCCGATGGTGTTGGCACCGGCCCGGACCATGACCCGCACGTCCTCCCCGGCCGCCACCAGCTGCCGGGTGACGTGCGAGCCGAGATAGCCGTTGGCCCCGATGACAAGCGACGTCACCGGCGTCCCCTACCGCCGAACTTCTGCATCCACTCCTCGGCCACCTCCGGCAGCGTGCCCAGCGCTTCGGCCTTCTTGCACCACGCCATGGTGGCCTCGAGGAATTTCATGGGGTTGTAGATGTCTTCCTGCTTGCTCCACAGGCCGTCGCCCGCGTACGTCATGATCGAGATGTTGGTGGCGCCGATGATGGTGCCGTCGCCGGGATCGCGCATGGGGTTGTCGAGCTCGCAGATGACGCGGCCGGTCGCCTCGTCGTACACCTTCCACAGCGACGGGAACGACGTCATGTAGCTGCCGGGGAAGTTCTCCATGGTGTTCCAGATCCAGGGCCGCACCTCCTCGCGGCCGTGCATGGTGCCCATGGCGTGCTCGATGTACAGCACGTCCTCGGTGTAGTGGTCGGTCCACGGATCCCAGTCGCGCGTCTGGGCGGCGCGGTCCACGGTCTGCTCGAAGACGTCGAATGCCGCGATGAGTTCCTCGCGACTGAAGGTGTTGCCCGTCACAGGAAAACTAGAACACGTTCTAGTGACGTTTGTCGAGCACTTGCGCACTCGCCGGGAGTTCGGTTCTCTGGAATCAAAGCGAGGAGGCGTACATGACCGACACTGCGACCGCGATCCTGGCGGGCGGCTGCTTCTGGGGGATGCAGGACCTGATCCGCAAGCAGCCGGGTGTGCTCAAGACCCGGGTCGGCTACACCGGCGGGACCAACGATCACCCGACCTACCGCAACCACCCCGGCCACGCCGAGGCCGTCGAGATCATCTACGACCCCAGCCAGACCGACTATCGGGCGCTCCTGGAGTTCTTCTTCCAGATCCACGACCCGTCGACCGTCAACCGGCAGGGCAACGACGTCGGCACCAGCTACCGCTCGGCGATCTTCTACACCGACGACGAGCAGAAGCGCATCGCCGAAGACACCATCGCCGACGTCGACGCCTCGGGTCTGTGGCCGGGCAAGGTGGTCACCGAGGTGACGCCGGCCGTCCCGTTCTGGGAGGCCGAGCCGGAGCACCAGGACTACCTGGAGCGCATTCCCAACGGCTACACCTGCCACTTCCCGCGGCCAGGCTGGAAACTGCCCAAACGAGCGTGATTTGTGCACGATTTTCCGCGCGAGCCGCGGAAAATCGTGCACAAATCGCTAGGTGGCGGCGCGCTCGGCGATCAGCCGGGCCACGAGCTCGGGGTGCTGGTCCGGCAACCAGTGGTTTGCGCCTTCGACGATCTCGAACTTGTACGGCGCGTGGACGAACTGCTCGGTGAGCAGGGCGCCCTTGCGGCCGAGGGCGATGTCGCCGTCGCTCCAGATGTAGGTGGTCGGCCGGGTCACGGGCGTGAACGCCGATTTCGGGTTCACGAACGGCATGGCGCGGTACCAGTTGAGTGCGGTGGTCAGCGCCCCGCTGTCGAACACCTCGGCCCGCGTGACGGCCAGCGCTTCATCGGTCATCCCGCTGCGCGGCATGGCCAGTTGCGCGAATCGTTCGCCGAGCCACGGCAGTTGGAAGATCAGCATGTAGTACGAGTGCAGCGCCTGCGTCCCGACGGCCATCGCCTTCAGGAAGGCGCCGGTGTGGGGCACCGACACCGCGGTCAGGGTGCGCACCAACTCCGGTTTCGTCGCCGCCAGCGACCAGGCGATCGCCGCGCCCCAGTCGTGCCCGACCACGTGCACCGGTCCGCCGACCAGGTCGATCAGCGCGGCGACGTCGTCGGTCAGTTTGGGGATCGTGTACTGCCGCCGGCCCTTCGGCCGGGCACCCGGCGAATAGCCGCGCTGGTTGGGTGCCAGCGTCCGGAAACCGTTGGCGTGCAACAGCTCCGACACGGCGTTCCAGGACTCTGCGGTCTGCGGGAAGCCGTGCAACAACACCACGACGTCGCCGTCGATGGGGCCGGAGTCGACCACGTCGAAAGTCAGTCCGTCATTGCGGTACTGCGTAATCCGTTCGGTCACAGCATGAACCTACAGCGGGGTGACCCGCCGGCGTAAGGTCACGCGGCCACCGTCTTTGGGCGTGTAGGCCACACCCCGCGAGAAGACCCGCTCCCCCGGCGCGCTGGTGACCTGAATGGCGAAGTGCCGCAACACCGTCCGCAGCACGACGTCCATCTCGACCTGCGCGAACACCGCGCCCACGCAGCGCCGGGTACCGCCACCGAACGGCAGGAACGCCAGCGGCGGACGGCGCCCGAGGAAGCGCTCCGGGTCGAACCGCTCCGGATCGGCGAATTCCTTTGCGTCCTCGTGCATGTGGTCGATGGCGACGATCACCGAGAAGCCCCGCGGAATGACCCATTCCCCGAGCTGGAAGGTCGGCGCGTACACGTGCCGGCCGGCGAAGTCGATGATGGTGCGAATGCGTTGCACCTCCAGGATGGTCGCCTGGCGGTACTCGTCGGTGTCACCGGCTGCCACCTCGTCTTCGAGACGGCGCAGCACCTCGGGGTGCCGGGAGATCCGTTCGAAGACCCACGCCATGGTGGCCGCGGTGGTTTCGTGGCCGGCCGCCAGCAGTGTCAGCAGTTCGTCGGCGATGTCGCTGCGGGACATCGCCGTTCCGTCCTCGTAGGTGCTGCGCAGCAGCAGCGCCAGCACGTCGTCGCGGCTGTCGAGATCAGGGTCGGCCGCGACCGTGTCGATGAGTCTGCCGACGACCTCGTCGTACCGGCGCCGGTATTCGGCGAGCCGGCCCCACGGCGTGAAGCGGCCGTAGGTGCGCGGCGGCATCGGCAGCACCGCCAGCCGCGACCCCAGGGTGACCCACGGCGGGATGATGCGCCGTAGCTCGTCGAGGTGGTGGCCGTCGGCGCCGAACACCGCGCGCAGGATGGCGTTGAGGGTGATGTGCATCATCGGTTCGAGCGTGGGGAACGACTTCCCCTCGGGCCAGGACGCCGCCGCACGCAGCGTCTCCTCTTCGAAGATGCGCTCGTAATTCTTGATGCTCTTGCCGTGGAACGGCGGGGTCAGCAGCTTGCGGCGCAGCCGGTGCTCGGAACCGTCGAGCGCGAACACCGATCCGCTGCCGAGGACGCGGGACAGGTTCGGCTGGATGTTGCCGACGTCAGCCGGGTTCGCGGCGAACACCTGCTTGGCCAGCTGGGGGTCGGTCACCATGACGGCGCGGCCGAAAACCGGTGCATCACAGGTGAATACCGGACCGAGTCGCGGCACCATCCGGTTGACGAACCGGCGCCGATTGGTCGCGAACGCGACCCCTTGAAGAAACTTGGGCACTCCGGTCGCCGGTGGCAGATGGATCGCCGGGGCGCACTCGGTGAGTTCAGCGGTGACGGTTTCGGTCATGGCACGCTCCAAACCACTGTTTACGCGGTACCACGGTGTACCGCGTGGTTATCCGGTACGGTACCGGCTGGTACCAAAGGTGACAAGGGTTTTGGGAGAGCGATGACAGGCAGCGAGGTCAACGCGGCGCAGACGGCTCCGCAGCCGTTCCGCGGGCGGCTGCTAGATGGGCTCGCCACCTCCCTGGAGACCCGGGGCTACCGCGACACCACCGTCGCCGACATCGTCCGGAACGCCAAGACCTCCAAGCGCACCTTCTACGACCAGTTCGCCAGCAAGGAAGAGTGCTTCGTCGAACTGCTGCGCTCCAACAACGACGACCTCATCGCCCGGATCCGCGCCGCCATCGATCCCGACGCCGACTGGGAGCAGCAGGTGCGCAACGCGGTCGACGCGTACGTCGCGCACATCGCCTCCCGGCCCGCGATCACCTTGAGCTGGATCCGCGAGGCGCCGGCGCTCGGTGACGCCGCGCTGCCACTCAATCGCCTGGCCATGGAGCATCTCACCGACATGGTCGTCGACCTCACCAGCGGTTCGGGGTTCCAGCGCGCCGGCATCGCCCCGATCGACCGGCCGGTGGCCCTGATCCTGCTCGGCGGTCTCCGCGAACTCACCGCTCTGCTCGTCGAGGACGGCCGCGACGTCGCGGAGCTCACCGAACCTGCTGTCACCGCCGCGCTCGCGATGCTGGGCACCCGATCGTCAGCGCAGCATCAGCCGCGCTGACTTCTCCAGCCGCGCGGCGATCTCGTCGTACGACGTGAACCCCATGCCGGCCCGGACCAGCGCGCCCGAATAGAGCATCTCCAGCGACTCGATGACGTCGTCGTCGACGTCCGGACCGAGCGCCGCGGCCAGTCGGGAGCGGATATCCGCGGCGATGCGCTGCCGCAGCACCTCGACATCGGGGTCGCGGCCCAGCAGCGCGTTGGTGACGGCGCCGGCGAACTCCGGCTCGTCGATCACTAGTAGTGCGATGTGCCGCAGCACCTCGGTCACCCGCGTGGCAGGATCGTCGGAGTCGTGCGCCGCGGGCGGCGACGACGCCAGGCGACGCCAGAACACCTCGGCGACCAGGTGTTCCTTCGACGAGAAGTAGGTGTAGGCCGTCGCAGCGCCGACACCGGCGTCGGCCGCGACCCGGCGGACCGTCAGCCCCGCGAAGCCTTCGCGGCGCAACAGGTCGAGGGCGGCACGGCTCAGCCGGTCGACCGTATCGGCCTGTTTGGCCGTCAACCGGCGCCGGGTGGGCTCAAGCGCCTGTTCAGACACGTGTCCGGACGCTACGGCAACGGGCGAACCGCAGCAAGCGGTCTACCGTGGACACATGCGGGCGTTGATCGTCGTCGACGTGCAGAACGACTTCTGCGAAGGGGGTTCCCTCGCGGTGTCCGGCGGCGGTGAAGTGGCGCGTGCGATCAGCGATCTGCTGGCCCGCCGCGAGTACGACCACGTCGTCGCCACGGCCGACCATCACATCGACCCGGGCGCGCATTTCTCCGACCACCCCGACTACGTGACGTCGTGGCCGCCGCACTGCGTCGCCGGGACACCGGGCGCGCAGTTCCACCCGGAGCTCGACGTTTCCACGGTCGAGGCGGTGTTCCGCAAGGGCCCGCACTCCGCGGCCTACAGCGGGTTCGAAGGCGAGGACGAAAGCGGCACCGCACTGGCGGACTGGCTGCGCACCCGCGGGGTCGACGAGGTCGACGTGGTCGGCATCGCCACCGACTACTGCGTCAAGGCCACGGCGGCCGACGCCGCCGAGGCCGGGTTCCGCACCCGCGTCCTGCTCGGTTACACCGCCGGGGTATCGGCCGACGGCACCACGAATGCCGTTGCCGCCCTGAGAGATTCCGGCGTGACGGTCGTCTGAGGCACTTCCCGTCGCTCCGCTCGCCCCTAACGCGTCGGATCCACCGGCCGGCCCGACCACCGCGGCAACCGCCCGGCCTGCAGCGCCCGCACACCCTCCCTGGCGTCGTCATGCGCCATCACCGCGAGATGAATCTCCGTCTCCCGCCGGCCCACCTCGTCGCGCGACAGGTCGAACGAGTCCCAGAGCAGCCGCTTGCTGGCGGCCACCGACATCGGCGCGGTGTTGTCCGCAATGTCGTGGGCCACCGCCAGCGCGGCCGGCAGCACCTCATCAGCGGGCAGCACGCGGCTCGCGATGCCGAGCTCCGCGGCGCGGCGACCGTCGAAAGTCGTTCCCGTCAACAGGATTTCCGCAGCCCGGGCGATGCCGACCAATCGCGGCAATGCCCAATGCGAGTAGGCGTCCCCCACCACCCCGCGGCGCACCTGCACGACGCCGTAGCGGGCGTCCGCGGCGAAAATCCGGATATCGCACTGCAGCGCCAGGGTGAGCCCCAGCCCGATGGCGTGCCCGTTGACCGCCGCGATCACCGGCTTGCTCAACGACCACGCCGGAACCGGGATGCCGGCGGCACTGAACTCCGGGCCCGGCGCCGCGAACGTCTCGTCACCCGCGGCCAGGTCGGCCCCGGCGCAGAATGCCGGCGGCGCCCCGGTCAGCACGACGGCGCGCACGTCGTCGGCCTGGTCGCACCGGGTGTAGGCGTCGGCGAGTTCTTCCCGCATCCCGTCACCAAAGGCGTTGCGCCGCTCGGGCCGGTTCAGCGTCAGCGTCACCACACCGCCGTCGAAGCCGGTCAGCAGCGTGCGGTATGCGGGGAACACCGCCCGAGTAAACCACGATTCTGCAATACCTCTGTAACAGAGCTATTGTTGAGACGTGCCCGCCCACACCGCCCCCGCCCCGGACCTCACGACCGACCTGTTCCACACGGTCGGCACGTTCCGCCGGCAGCTGCGCCGGACCGCCGGCGGGAGCTTCGCAGGCGTCACCCAGTCGCAGGCCGAACTGCTCAGACTCGTCGGCCGCCGGCCCGGCATCTCGGTCCGGGAAGCCGCACAGGAACTGGGCCTGGCCGCCAACACCGCGTCGACACTGGTCTCCAAGCTGGTCGCGGACAACCTCCTGGTCCGCACCGTCGACCCCGACGACCGCCGCATCGGGCGCCTCCGGCTGACCGAGCCGGCCCAGCAGCTCGCCGATCAGACCAGGGCCTCCCGCCGGGCCGCCCTCGATGTCGTGCTCAATCAACTCAGCACCGAGCAAATCGATGATCTGTCAAAGGGTTTGACCGTCCTGGCCGAGATGACCCGAATGCTCCAGGAGAGCCGGCCATGAGTACTCCCGCCATCGAATGCGACCACGTCACGCACCGCTACGGCGATTTCACCGCCGTCGACGACCTGAGCCTCACCGTCGACGTGGGGGAAACCATGGGACTGCTCGGCCCGAACGGCGCCGGCAAGACCACCCTGGTACGCCTGCTCACCACCCTGACGCCCGTGCAGCACGGGCAGGTGCGCATCTTCGGGCTCGACGCCGGCCGCCGCACCATGGATATCCGTCAGAACCTCGGCTATGTGCCGCAACAACTCTCGATCGAATCCGCCCTCACCGGACGCCAGAACGTCGACCTGTTCGCGCGGCTGTACGACGTACCGCGCCGCGAGCGCCGCGACAGGGTCGACGACGCGCTGCGCGCCATGCAGCTGCTCGACGTCGCCGACCGGCCCGCCAAGACCTACTCGGGCGGCATGGTTCGGCGGCTCGAGCTGGCGCAGGCGCTGGTGAACCGGCCGTCGCTGCTGATTCTCGATGAACCCACCGTCGGCCTGGATCCCATTGCGCGCGACAGTGTCTGGACCCAGGTGGCGAACATGCAGCGGGAGTTCGGCATGACGGTCCTGCTCACCACGCACTACATGGAGGAAGCCGACGCGTTGTGCGACCGGGTTGCCCTCATGCACCACGGCGTCCTGCAGGCCGTCGGGTCGCCCACCGATCTGAAGGCGGCGCTCGGTCCGGCTGCCACGCTCGAGGACGTGTTCCGGCACTACGCCGGGTCCGACCTGTCCGGGGACGACGACCGCCAGACCTTGAAGGACGTCCGCGCCGGAAGGAGGACGGCCCGTCGTGTCAGTTGACGTCGAACTCGTCGCCGCACCGCGCGGCGCCAGGCGCATCGGCGGGCTCGCCCGCCGGATGGGCGCCTTCGCTCTGGTCGAATTGCAGAAGCTGCGCTACGACCGCACCGAGTTGGTCACCCGGACGATCCAGCCCGCCCTGTGGCTGCTGATCTTCGGCCAGACCTTCTCGCGGCTGCATGTCATCAACACCGGCAGCGTGCCGTACCTGTCGTTCCTGGCGCCGGGGATCATCGCCCAGTCGGCGCTGTTCATCTCGATCTTCTACGGCATCCAGATCGTCTGGGACCGTGATGCCGGCATCCTGGCCAAACTGATGGTGACCCCGTCGCCGGCCTCGGCGCTGATCACCGGCAAGGCGTTCGCGGCGGGAGTCCGCTCGATAGCGCAGGTGATCGGTGTTCTGGTGATCGCCCTGCTGATGGGCATCCATCTCAGCTTCAACCCGCTGCACATCCTGGCCGCCATGGCGGTCGTGATGCTCGGGTCGGCGTTCTTCGCTTGTCTGTCAATGACTCTGGCGGGCCTGGTCCGCAACCGCGACCGCCTGATGGGCATCGGCCAGGCCATCACCATGCCGCTGTTCTTCGCCTCCAACGCGCTGTATCCGGTGGACATCATGCCGGGCTGGCTGCGCGCGCTCTCCACCGTCAACCCGCTGTCGTACGAAGTGAACGCGCTGCGCTCGCTCCTGCTGGGCACGCCCGGCCACACCCTGCTGGACATCGCGGTCCTGGCCGTCGCCGCGGTGGTGGGCATCGCCGCGGCGTCGGCCCTGCTGCGCCGCCTGGTGCGGTGACGAACGCTGCGGCATCGGCGTCGTATCGCGCGGTCCTGCCTGCTGCGGCCTGAACAGCTGTTAGGTTCAACCCATCCGGCGGGGGTCAAGATCAACAGCAGTGCCTCAGATTGGAGTAAACGTTGCGCAACGTCACCAAGATCGCTGCAGCAGTCTTCACCGTCGCGGCAGTTTCCGCCGCCGCCACCGAAACCCTGGCCAACAGCCCGGCCACCATCCCGTTCATCCCGACGGGCATCAGCCAGTCGGCCAGCAGCGTCGGCTTCGCCGACTCCGACGTCTACGGCATGAACGCCGACGACATCAACCACACCTTCGACCTGATGTCGGCGACCGGTGTGCGCACCGTCCGCATCATCATCCCGTGGGCCGGCATCGAGGGCACCCAGGGCAGCTTCAACTGGGGGCAGGTCGACACCGTCGTCGGGGCGGCCAACGCCCGCCACATGTCGGTGGTCGGCGCGATCGTCGCGACACCGGCCTGGGCCGTCGCACCCGGTGCCATCCCGATCAGCAGCCCGCCCGCCTCCGCCGCGGTGTACGGCGATTTCGCCGGCGCGGTCGCCGCGCACTACCGGGGCCGGGTTGACGCCTACGAGATCTGGAACGAGCCCAACGCCGTGATGTCGTGGACCTCCGGCCCGCAGGGCCCGGAGCCCGCCGTCTACGCCGACATGCTCAAGGCCTCGTACCCGAAGATCAAGGCCGCCGATCGCGGCGCCGTCGTCATCGGCGGTGTCGTCGGCGCGGTCGTGTCGTTCGGCTCGCTGACCCTGGACCCCGTCACCTTCATCCAGCGCATGTACGCCGCCGGCGCGGCCGGTTCGTTCGACGCGCTGTCGTTCCACCCGTACCACTACAACCTGAAGTTCTCGGCCGGCGCCGGCGTGCCCAACTCACCGCTGAGCCAGACCGACGGCATCCATCAGGCCATGGCCGCCAACGGCGACGGCAGCAAGAAGATCTGGGCCACCGAGTACGGCGAGCCCAACTCGGCCGTCGACGAAGCCACCCAGGCGGACTACATCCGCGACTTCCTGGCCAAGTGGCGCACGCTGCCCTACGCCGGCCCGTCGTACATCTACACCACGCGCGACCGCGTCACCGGCAGCTCGAACCCCGAGGAATCCATCGGCGTCTACCGCTCCGACTGGACCCCGAAGCCGGCACAGGCGGCCGTCAAGGCCATGGCCTGACGGGCATCGTCGGCGGTTGGCGCACCTAACCGCCGACGATGTTCGCGATCGCTCCCAGCGGCAGGTCCAGCCAGTGCGGCCGGTGCCGGGCCTCGTACCCGGCTTCGTACACCGCCTTGTCGAGTTCGTAGGCGGCGAGCAGTTCCGCGTCGGGCTCGGCACCGCCGCCCTCGGCATAGCCTGTGCAGAACGCCGCCCGGTTGCGGTCGGCCCATTCCCGCGCACGCGCCGCGAGTTGCTTGCGGCGCTGCTCGTTGCCGCCGCCCTCGGTCAGCCGCTGGAACGCCGCGTACTGATAGGACCGCAGCATTCCGGCGACGTCCCGCAGCGGTGAGTCGGGTACCCGGCGCTGATCCAGTGACTGCCCGGGTTCGCCTTCGAAGTCGATCAGCAGCCAGGTCTCGGGGGTGCGCAGCACCTGGCCCAGATGCAGGTCGCCGTGAATCCGTTGCACCGTGATCGGCTGCCCCTCGAGCGCGCGGTAGCGACCCTCGATGGCCGCGGCGTACTCGCGGACCTGTGGCACCGACGCGGTCACCGCGGCCAGCCGCTCCAGCATCGTCTCGACCGGGAACAGCGCCGTGGCCGTGCCCAGTTCAGCGGCCAGCGTCGCGTGCACCGCGGCGACGGACTGCCCGAGCCGCTCTGACTCCCCCGCGAAGTCGCCGCCGACCTCGTTGGCATACAGGTCGCCCTCGGCATAGAGGTCCCGGGTACTGGCGACGGCCATGTCCCAGCCCTCGGCGGCGTTGTCGGCGAAGCGGGCCAGCATGCCGAGCGCCGTCTCCGGTCCGCCGTCCAACGACATCGTCCCCAGCAGCGGCGCCACATGCGGGCTGCCGGCGCGGCTCAGCACCCGGGTCAGCTCGATGTCGGGATTCACACCGGATGTGACGCGGCGGAACAGCTTGAGGATGGCGGCTTCGTCGAACACGACACTGGTGTTGCTCTGTTCGGCGCCCATCACGCGCGCCGTCTCGCCCGCGGGCAGCTCGGCGTCGGGCTCCGCGGCAAAGGAGACCGGACCGATCGTCGCCGAGTCGGCGATCAGGCCGAGCAGCAGGGTCGCGACCTCAGGGTCACCGAGGGCGTCACCAACCTCGCCGTCGCCCTGGCGCAGCACCAGCTGGTACCGCTCGCCGGGCCCGTCGTCGTAGCTGACGTCGAGCAGCACCAGGTCGACGTCGTCGCGCAGCGCCACCACCAGCGCCGGTTCGGCGCCGGTCAGCTCCCGGTTGCGGCCGGCGTACCAGCGCTGCTGGGTCAGGTATTCGGTCAACTGTGGATCCATCACGGCTCCTCACCGACGGGCGCACGCAACGAGAACCAGTAGAAACCATGCCCGGGCAGTGTCAACAGGTAGGGCAGTTCCCCGATGCGGGGGAACTCGACCTGGCCGGTCAGCTCAACCGGCGTGTAGCCGTTCCAATGCTGCAGGTTCAATTCGACCGGCTGGGGGAACCGGGACAGATTGTTGACGCACAGAACCGTGTCGGCCTCACCGTCGTCTCGCACGAGTTCGCGCACATAGGTGAGTGCCGACGGATTGGAGCCGCCGAGTTCCCGGAACGAGCCCACGGCGAACGCGTCGTGCCGCCGCCGCACCGCGAGCATGGTGCGCGTCCAGTTGAGCAGGGAGTTCGAGGTGTCGCGCTGCGCTTCGACATTCACCGCCTGGTAGCCGTACACCGGATCCTGGCTCGGCGGGACGTACAGCCGGCCGGGGTTGGCCGTGGAGAACCCCGCGTTGCGGTCGGGCGACCACTGCATCGGGGTGCGGACGCCGTCGCGGTCACCGAGCCAGATGATGTCGCCCATCCCGATCTCGTCGCCGTAGTACAGCACCGGCGACCCGGGCAGCGACAACAGCAACGCGGTGAACAGTTCGGTCTGGTTGCGGTCGTTCTCCAGCAGCGGGGCCAGGCGCCGGCGGATGCCGACATTCGCCTTCATCCGCGGGTCCTTGGCGTACTCGGCGTACATGTAGTCGCGCTCTTCGTCGGTGACCATCTCCAACGTGAGCTCATCATGGTTGCGCAGGAAGATGCCCCACTGCGCCAGGTCGGGGATGGGCGGGGTCTGGGCCAGGATCTCCGAGATCGGGAACCGCGACTCCCGCCGGACCGCCATGAAAATTCTTGGCATCAGCGGGAAATGGAAGGCCATGTGGCATTCGTCGCCGCCGGTCTCCGGGTCGCCGAAGTATTCGACGACATCGGCCGGCCACTGGTTCGCCTCGGCCAGCAGGACCCGGCCCGGGAATTCGTCGTCGATCACCTTGCGGCACCGCTTGAGGAAGGCGTGCGTCTCGGGCAGGTTCTCGCAGTTGGTGCCCTGGCGCTCGAACAGGTAGGGCACCGCGTCCAGCCGGAAGCCGTCGATGCCCAGGTCCAGCCAGAAGCGCAGCACGTCGATCATCGCTTCCTGCACGGCCGGGTTGTCGTAGTTCAGGTCGGGCTGGTGGGAGAAGAAGCGGTGCCAGTAGAACTGTTTGCGGACGGCGTCGAAGGTCCAGTTGGACTCCTCGGTGTCGACGAAGATGACGCGCGCATCCTGGTACTTCTCGCTGGTGTCGCTCCAGACGTAGAAGTCACCGTAGGGCCCGGTCGGGTCGCGGCGGGACTCCTGGAACCACGCGTGGGTGTCGGAGGTGTGGTTCATCACCAGGTCGGTGATGACGCGGATACCGCGCCGGTGCGCGGCGTCCAGCAGGGCGACGAAGTCCTCGACGGTGCCGAACTCCGGCAGCACCTTGTAGAAGTCGCGGATGTCGTAGCCGCCGTCGCGCAGCGGCGAGTCGTAGAACGGTGGCAACCAAATACAGTCGACACCAAGCCATTTCAAATAGTCGAGTCGCTCGGTGAGACCTCGGAGGTCACCTGAGCCGTCGGCGTCTGAGTCGTAGAAGGCGCGGACCAACACCTCATAGAAAACCGCGCGCTTGAACCAGGTGCGGTCCTCTGGGAGGACTCGCGCGTGTCCGAAGTCCGCGGCGCTTGGATGTTCCACGCCACCGTTGGAGGCGTCCATCGAGAACTAACGTACCCGCGCCTGGGTAGGGTGCAAACGTGGCGACGACACGCGATCATGGCGACCCAGGTGATGCTCCGACGATCCCGCCGCCGCTGGCCGAAATCGTCAACCCGAACCGGCCGTCGGCCGCCGAAGAGGCCCGCACCATCGCGGCCTCGACGAACACCGGCACCCTGGCAACCCTGACGGCCGACGGCGATCCGTGGGCGTCGATGGTCACCTACGGACTGCTCGGCGGCGCGCCGGTGCTGTGCGTCTCGAATCTCGCCGAGCACGGCCGCAACCTCGCCGGCGATCAGCGGGCCAGTATCTCGATCATCGCGGCCAGCACCGACAAGGACCCGCTGGCCGGTGGCCGGGTGACCCTGGCCGGACGGGTGGCGCGACCCGAGGGCGCCGAACGTGACGCCGCCCGCGACGCCCATGTCGCGGCGGTGCCGGCCGCCAAGTACTACATCGACTACAGCGACTTCGCCTTGTGGGTGCTGCATGTCGACCGGGTCCGGTGGGTCGGTGGCTACGGCCGGATGGATTCGACGACGGGCGCGGATTACGCTGCGGCCCAGCCGGATCCGGTGACACCCGCGGCAGCCGGGGCGATCGCGCACCTGAACGCCGACCACGCCGACTCGCTGGCGGCCATGGCCCGGGTCCTGGGCGGATACCCCGACACCGAGTCGGCGACCTGCACCGGCGCCGACCGCTACGGCCTGGATTTGCGGGTCAATACTGCGCGCGGCATGGCCTACACCCGGGTCGGATACCCGCAGCCCCTGCAATCCATCGATGAATTACGTTCCGCGACAGTCGAATTGGCTCGGCTGTCCCGTCAGGTTTAGGATTCGCACCATGTCTGATCGCCCCGCAAGCTGGGAAGCCGCCTTCGACCTGATCCGCACGCGCGGCTACGAGCGCCGCGAGGAGCCGTTCCGGCTGGCGAGCGGGCAGCTCAGCCACGACTACATCGACGGCAAGTACGCCATCGACAACGGCGTCAGCCTGACGACCGTCAGCAAGGCCGTGGCGGAACTCGCCGCGCTGCGCGGCATCGAGTTCGACGCCGTCGGCGGTCTGACCATGGGCGCCGACCCGCTGGCGCACGGCGTCGCGATGGTCACCGGAAAGGCCTGGTTCTCGGTCCGCAAGGAACAGAAGGCCCGCGGCCGTGAGCAGTGGATCGAGGGCACCCGCATCGAGCCGGGCACCCGGGTCCTGCTGGTCGACGACGTGATCAGCACCGGCGGCTCCACCGAAATCGCCTACGACCGCGTCACCTCCCTCGGCGCGGTGGTCACCGGCGTCATCCCGATGGTCGACCGCGGCGACATCGCCACCGGCCGCTTCGCCAAGCGCGGCGTGCCGTTTGCCGCGCTCGTCAGCTACCGCGACCTCGGCATCGAACCGGTCAAGGACGTCTAAAGCGGGACACGCGCGCCGATACCGAGCAATTGGCGCGAGCCACCCCTAGCATCTGGGAGGTGGCTGACAGCGACGACCCAGAGCGCGATCTATCGCCGGGCGGCGTGCTGGAATCATCCGCCGAGGTGCAGGACGACGACCCGGACACCGACCCGTTCCGCGCCGTCGACCCGGGCCCACATGGCACCGGACCGTTTGCCGGCCCGACGACGGGCTCGTTCGTCATCCCCGAACCGGAGCCGACGGGCGACACCTTCGACGCGTTCAACACCGACACCTGGCGGTTCCGCGAACCGCCACCACCCTGGTATCGCAAGAAGGATGTCCGGCTGCTGCTGATCGTCGTCGCGGTCGCGGTGGTCGCTCTCGTCGTCTCTCTGGTGGTCCTGGCCACGCGCCGGGATTCCGGCTCCGACGAGGCACCAGTGGAACCCAGCACCACGACGACCACCACCACAACGACGAACGCCCCGGTGACCTCGTCGACCCCCAGTCCGCCGCCGCCTCCCCCGCCGCCGGCCGAACCACCGCCGGCCGCGGCGCCCCCGGCGTACCACCCGCCGGCCGCGCCGCCCGCTCCTACGCGTCCGCCCGAGATCAACGTGACGCGGATGCCCTTGAGCGTCGCCCCGACCCCGCGGCACCGCTGATGTCCGACCCGGCCGCCCTGTTCTCCGCCGCGCCCGTCGCCGTGCTGGCGACGGTGTCCGCCGAGGGCCAGCCGCATGTGGTCCCCGTGGTCTTCGCGGTCAGCGGGGACCGGCTCTATACGGCGGTGGACGCCAAGCGGAAGTCGACGCAGCATCTGCGGCGGTTGGACAACATCGCGGCCAACCCGCGCGTGAGCCTGCTCGCCGAGGAGTACGACGACGACTGGTCCCACCTCTGGTGGGCCCGCGCCGACGGCATCGCCACCGTGCACCCCAGCGGGGACGAGATGGCGATCGGCTACTCACTGCTGCGGGCCAAGTACCACCAGTACGACCGGGTGGCGCTGGACGGCCCGGTGATCCGGGTCGCGATCAGCCGCTGGAGTTCCTGGCACGCTTGACTCTTGTGCCGACCGTCGCGACAGGAGCATGGTGGACGTGACTCGTCGATAGGGGCACGTCATGGCGGACAAGACGAACAACCCATCCGGCGCCGCGCCCAGCGCGGACAGTCCGGCCGCGATCCGAAATGTGGTCCTGGTCGGGCCATCTGGGTCCGGGAAGACCACCCTCGTCGAGGCACTGCTGCTCCATGCCGGCGTGCTGACGCGGGCCGGGACGGTGCTGGACGGCACCACGGTCTGCGATCACGAACCCGCCGAAGTCGAGCAGCAGCGCTCGGTCGGTTTGGCGCTCGCCTCACTGCAGCACGGGACGGTGAAGATCAATCTGCTCGACACCCCGGGCTACGCCGATTTCGTCGGTGAGCTGCGGGCCGGGCTCCGGGCGGCTGATTGCGCGTTGTTCGTGATGGCCGCCAACGATGTGGTGGACGCCGCCACCAAGGCGTTGTGGCGGGAATGTGCCGACGTCGGGATGCCCCGCGCCGTCGTGGTGACCAAACTCGACCACGCCCGCGCGACGTTCGCCGGTGCGGTGGCGTCCGCACAGGAGTCGTTCGGGGACAAGGTGCTTCCGCTGTACCTGCCCGACGGGGACGGGCTGGTCTCGCTGCTCGGGGACGACGCGACGCTGATCGAAGGCATCATCGAGGAGTCCGAGGACGAAACGCTGATGGAGCGGTACCTGGGCGGCGAGCAGATCGACAACGCGGTGCTGGTTGCCGACCTCGAGCGCGCGGTGGCCCGCGGCTCGTTCTTCCCGGTGATCCCGGTGTGCAGCACCACGGGAACCGGCGCTGCCGAACTGCTCGACGTCATCGCACGCGGATTCCCTTCTCCCCCAGAGCATGTGCCACCGCAGGTGTTCACCCCGGCCGGTGTGGAAAAGCCCGCGCCCGCCTGCGATCCCGACGCACCGCTGTTGGCAGAGGTGGTGAAGACGACGTCGGATCCTTACGTCGGCAAGGTGAGTCTGGTCCGGGTATTTTCCGGCACCATCAGGCCCGACACGACGGTTCACGTGTCGGGCCATTTCAATTCGTTCGCCGATCCCGCCGAGGGCTGCGCCGAGCACGCCGACCATGACGAGGACGAGCGCGTCGGCGCCCTGTCGTTCCCGTTGGGCCGCAAGCAGCGTCCGGCGGCCGAGGTGATCGCCGGTGACATCTGCGCCATCGCCAGGCTGACGTGCGCCGAGACCGGGGACACCCTGTCGGACAAGGCTTCCCCGCTGGTGTGCCGGCCGTGGACCATGCCCGCGCCGTTGCTCCCCATGGCGATCGTGCCGCATGCCAAGACCGACGAGGACAAGTTGAGTTCCTAATCGGAGTCAAGTTCTCAGACGGGTTCTTGTGGCAAGTCCTTAGGCGGGTTCTAGGGTGGTGGGGG
>NZ_JBJIAK010000062.1:0-30178 GCF_045310915.1 Mycobacterium sp. SMC-17
GGACTCGGCACCGACCGAATCAACTGGAACGGAGGTCGCCTGAAACAAGCCGATCCACAGGTATTGACAATTCCTCCACGAGAGGCGCCGTAACCCCATGTTGAACCGACTTGCCACATTGGCTGCCGCAGCGGGCGTGCTGCTGTCGGCGACCGTTACGCCGCTCGCCCTGGCCGACCCGGTCGATCCCGCCGGCTTCGACGGCCCGCCGCCGGACAACGGCGTCGTGGCCTCCGACGAGCCGGCCCGCATCACCAGCCCGGACGGGTGGGTCCTCGAGGTCGTGGCCAAGAACGAGACCCAGCTGCCCGTCGCCCCGCTGACCACCGCGGTCAGCTCCCGCGAATACCTGGTGGGCGGCACGTTCACCGGCACGGTCACCGGCAACGGCAAGACCAAGCTGAACGGCGGCACGCTGGAGGCCGGCTACCAGATCGGTTGCGGCATCGAGCTCGGCCAGGTGCGTCTGATCGGCCAGATCGGTCTGAGCACCTCGGGCTCCACCCTGGCCGGCCTGATCCCGACCGGTGTCAGCATGCCGATGTCGGGCACCCTGGAAATCCACGCCAAGCCGGGCACCGTGACCCAGGTGCCGGTCGACAAGAAGACCTTCAAGTCGGCTCCGGTCCGCGTGACGCTCAAGGACACCCACATCAAGATCGACGGTTGCGTCGGCCAGTCCTTCCTGCGGTCGTACGCGGTGCTGACCAGCTCCACCACCGACACCGACGACATCGTGGCCTACTACGGCATCACCAAGTCGGTCTGATGCATCGGGTTACCCGCGGAATTGTCACCGCCGCAGCGGTTTTCGCTGCGGCGGCGGCAATGACGCAAACTGACATCGCATCCGCCGATCCGGTCGTGCCCACGCCGATTCCCGCGCCTGGCCCCGCCCTGCCACCACCGGCGCCCGTCGCACCCGAAGGCCCCGGCGGCAACCTCGCGGTCCCGGTCGCGGGCGCCAACCTGGGTCCCCAGGGGCTCAACGTCCTCGCCCAGAGCGACGGGGTGAATCCCCTGGGCGCCGCGCTCGGTGCACCCTCGGACCTGACCGGCCTCGACCGCGGCAGCGTCCTGGGCCAGTACGCCGTGCCCTCGGCTCCCGGCGGGCCATCGCCCGTCACGACACCGAATCTCCGGGCCTTCAACAACGCCTACGGCCCGCAGCAGTGCATCAAGCCGTCGGCTCCCGGTAAGTGCGAGCAGTTCGATGTCGAACCCGGTGAGGAGAACGCCGACGTCAACGGGCGTACGTGGCTGGGTCGCTACATCGACATGTACCGCGACGGTCGTCTGAAGGGCGGACTGCTCGGGCAGATGCCGCGCGAACAGCTCGGCGAATCCCTACCCGGCACGGCACCGCCTCCCGGGACCAACATCCCGCCGGGCCTGGTGGAGTTCCGTCCGGACCCCGCCGATGTCCCGCCCCCGCCGGGGGCACCGGTTCCGCCGGTACCGCCGGCACCCGCCAACTGAACACCTGATTCAGGCCCGTCAACTCCGGTTGGCGGGCCCGAATCGTCTGCGCCGTCCGGCCATGCCGAATTCAGACAGCCGCGCCATTTTGGCCGCAGCGCACGGACCGGTCACGTATACACAAGCAATGACGGTAAGCGCCGGTCTGTACGGCGTCGGGGGACTCGCGGCGGCCATCATCGGGGCAGCACTCACCACCGGGACCGCCGTCGCATGGGCGGACAATGAACCCGGCCACAACGCTGCCGGCAGTCCCGCCGCCTCGGCGGCCAGTGCCGCGGCGCACGCGGGTAGCGACAGTTCAGCCCCGCCCACCGGCCGGCCGGCGCGTTCCGCACCGCCCCGCTCGAGCGGCACCCGCTCCCCCGCCCGCACCAAACCTGCGGCGAGTTCGGCTGGTGAACGGT
This sequence comes from Mycobacterium sp. SMC-17, assembly GCF_045310915.1. NCBI lineage: Bacteria > Bacillati > Actinomycetota > Actinomycetes > Mycobacteriales > Mycobacteriaceae > Mycobacterium > Mycobacterium sp. SMC-17. The sequence continues at coordinate 1,887 of NZ_JBJIAK010000062.1, forward strand.
CGCACCGCACAGCCGCACCGACCACCGGCGCGACGTCATCGCGACCCCAGATCCTGGCGAATCCCGTTGTCCCCAAGCCGAAGTCAGCAGCCAGTGCGGCGGCCGCAGCGCCTGCGGTGACCCCGCGAGCCACCAGCGCCAGTGCCACGACTGTCGCCGCGACGCTCCCCTCCGCGGCGACACAGGCGGCGCCGAGCGCCGTGCCGGCCGCCCTACCCAACAATGCGGCCGGGTGGTTCCAGGCAGTGATCTACAACCCGCTGCACACCGGCATCCAAGGCTGGATCAACAGTCCGCTCGGGCAGGGCGTGGACGGCGTCATCAACAGGCTGGCCGGCACCTACGTGATCGGCAACGGCCGCATCGGCACCGCGACCGCACCCAATGGCACCGCGGGCGGGTGGCTGTTCGGCGACGGCGGCGCCGGCTGGGACAGCACCGAGGCCTTGGTCCGCGGCGGCAACGGCGGCGCGGCGGGCATGGTCGGCAATGGCGGGCGCGGCGGTTCCGGGGGCGCCGGAGCATCGGGCGGCGCCGGTGGCCCCGGCGGCATGCTGATGGGTATCGGCGGCCATGGCGGTGCGGGCGGCGCCCAGGCCGGCGGCACCGGCGGGCCGGGCGGCAAGGGCGGAAACGGGCGCGGTCTGCTGTTCGGCGCCGGCGGCGGTGGTGGCCGCGGCGGCGACGGGGCTGACGGCGGCCGCGGCGGGAACGGCGGTTCCGGCGCGTTCATCATGGGCATCGGCGGCGCCGGCGGGGATGCGGGAAACAGTGGCGTCGGCGGCGGCTCCACCGAACTGCCCGCGCTCGGTGGCGCGGGCGGCAACGCGGGTCTGCTGGGCAATCACGGCGCGGTCGGTAAGTCCGGGACGGGCACCACCCTCATCCAGACCGGCGCGAACACCTCCATGCTGTCCGTCACGCCGACCGGCGTCTGGCTCACCAACAGCGAAGGACAGGTCGTCCTGCTGCACGGCTTCAACGAGGTGTACAAGCTGGCGCCGTATGAACCGTCGGCGAGCGGATTCAGCGAGGACGACGCCGCATTCCTGGCGGCCAACGGTTTCAACGTCGTGCGGCTCGGGGTGATCTGGGCCGGCGTCGAGCCGCAGCCCGGTGTGTACGACGCCGCCTATGTCGACTCGATCCGGCAGACCGTCGACATGCTTGCGGCGCACGGCATCTACACCATCATCGACATGCACCAGGACCTGTACAGCGCATCGCTCGGCGGCGAGGGCGCGCCCGAGTGGGCCACCAAGACCGGCGGGCTGCCCAACCGCAGCTTCGGCTTCCCCGGCAGCTACTACCTGAACCCCGCCGAAACCGCGGCGTGGGATGGCTTCTGGAACAACGCCGAGGCCGCCAACGGAATCGGGCTCGAGGACAACTACGCCAAGGCCTGGGAGACGGTCGCCGCCGCGGTCGCGGGCAACAACAGCGTCATCGGCTACGACATCATGAACGAACCCTTCCCGGGCACCTCGTGGTTGCCGACGCTGCTGGGCAGCCCGTTCTACGCGACGCAACAGCTGACGCCGATGTACAACCAGGTGGCGGCTGCCATCCGGGCCGTCGATCCGAACACCGCGCTGTTCGTCGAACCGGCCAACCCCGCCGTGTCCGAAGTTCCCGCGATCCTCGGCCTACCCATCCAGTTGGGCACCATCGACGACGCGAAAGTCGTTCTGGCGTTTCATGACTATTGCGCCGGCTCGGCCACCAGCAGCATCTGCGGATGGCTGGCCATGCAGCAGGCCGCCACCGCGCACGCCTACGGGAAAGCCAACAACATCCCGGTGTTCATGGACGAATTCGGCGCCTCCCACCTGCCATCGGATCTGAGAGCCGAGATGAATGCCGCCGACCGGTACCTGATGAGCTGGTCCGAATGGGCTTACTCCGGTGTCGGTGACATCACCACCAGCGGCAGCACCGACGGCGAGGCGGTGGTCTACGACCCGGCCCTGCCGCCGATCGGTGACAACGTCAACACCGGCAATCTGCAGGTGCTGGCTTCGCCGTACCCACAGGCGGTGTCCGGCACGCCGCTCAAGCTGTCAAATGCCAATGGCGCCTTCACTTTCAGTTACTCGACCACCAAGGCGGACGGTTCGGGTAGCTTCGCGGCCGGCTCGTTGAGCACCATGTCGGTGCCGGCCATCGCCTACCCGAACGGGTACACAGTCAGCGTCACCGGCGGCCACGTGGTCTCGGCCGCGAACGCACCGACATTGGTGATCGCGTCGGACGCCGACACCGGTGTCGTTCAGGTCGTGGTGACCGCCGCGCCGTAGCGTTGCCGGACCGTGATCCCATCCAGCGGAACTCGCCCGCCGCCTCGTCAGCTCCGGTCGTACCGTTCAGCGCGCACCGAAAGATGGTGCCTGCAAACATCATTCACGGCCAGGAGGACAACGATGGCGGCACGACGCAAGCTCACAACCCGAGCTTCGATCGCGATCGCGGGCACTGTGTGCGCACTACCGATCGCGGTGGCGAGCAATCCCGCACAAGCCGACGCACCCAATCGGGCGCCGACCGTCGTGTACATCGTCGAACACGGTGAACCCGTGTTCTCCGATCCCACCCTCCCGCTGTCGAGCAACGGGATTCAATACGCGAAGGCCGTCGCCAAGGTCCTGCAGGACATCAGGTTCAACAACGTGTACGCATCGAGTGCGCTGCGGTCGAAGCAGACCGTGTCGTACACCGCCGCCGCGCGCGGACTGGCGGTTCAGCAGTTGCCCAACGCGGATCCCAGCACTCCGTCCGCCGCAGCCGCCGAACCGCTGGCCCAAGCAGTCTCGAGCCTTCCCGCCGGATCGGTCGCACTCGTGGGCGGCAACACCGAGAACATCTTCCGCATCATGAATCTCCTCGGCATTCCCGTGGTGGCGGGATGCGGCCCCGACCAGCAATGCGTGCCGTGCCTGGACAAGACGTGCTTCACACCCAATGACCTGAGCAGTATTTGGCAGGTGACGCTGCATCCCGGCAGCCCACAGGGCACACGCCCGGCCCCCACGGTGCAGCGCATCCACCCGGAAACCCCGAACACGTTCAATCCACCGCGCTAGCCGATCAGCGGAGCGAAGGCGGGCGTAGCGTAGCCGTTGTGTCCGCCGAGCCCAACAATCACTACCACCACCTGGCATTCGGCCCCGATGCCCTGGATCGTCAGCAGCGCAACGGCAGCTATCTGGCGTACGGCCGGCACACCGAGCGCGCCGACGACGGACCGCAGCGCCTCGACGACCGCGAGCTGCTGATGATCCGGCGCGCCGACCAGTTCTGTCTGGCCACCGTCACACCCAACGGCTGGCCCTACCTCCAATACCGCAGTGGCCCAGCCGGATTCGTACGGTACCTGCCCGAGACCGACCGGCTGCGGTTCATCGATCTGCCCGGCAACAACCAGTTCGTCACCCTCGGCAATCTGGCCGCCGACGACCGGCTGGCGATGTTCTTCGTCGACTACCCGCGACGCACCCGCCTCAAGGTCTTCGGCCGCGGGACGGTCATCGAGGACGGTCCGCAGCGCGAGATCGAGATCGCGGTCGAGGCCTTCGACTGGAACTGCTCACGCTCCATCATTCCCCGCTTCGACCGCGAGTACATGCGCGAACTCGGCGAGGCATACCAGGCCAGGTTCGACGGCCGCGAGGCCGAACTGCAGGCCGAGATCGACGCGCTCAAGGCACGGGTGGCGGAGTTGGAGGCGCGCTCACCCCACGCGTGACCGGCTGAGGATGCTCCGCCTGGCATGGCTCCGGAAGTAGTGATCCCCGCCCGTTCCGTTTGTCACAGTCCGTCGCGGGTACCCGCCCGTCATGACCGAATCCACCGTGCCTCAGATTCCGCTTCGCGCGACAGCATTGATCTGCACCCTCAAACCGGGCCCGGCACCGTCGAGCAGTGACCTCATCGCCGAGCATGTCCTGGCCGTGCTGCGGGAGCAGGGCGTCGCGTGCGAAACCGTCCGGTGCGTGGACTACAACATCGCGCCCGGCGTCGAGGCGGACATGGGCGACAGCGATCAGTGGCCACAGATCCGGGCCCAGGTCCTCGACGCCGACATCCTGCTGATCAGCACGCCCATCTGGCTGGGGCATCCGTCGTCGGTCGCGCAACGGGTTCTGGAGCGCCTCGACGCCGAGCTTTCCAACAAGGACGATCAGGGCCGACCGGCCGTCTCGCAGAAAGTCGCGATCGTCAGCGTCGTCGGCAACGAGGACGGTGCCCACAAAACCGTCGCCGATATCTTCCAGGGCCTCAACGACATTGGCTTCAACATCCCCGCCCAGGGCTGCACGTACTGGAACGGCGCCGCGATGGAGTCGACGGACTACAACGATCTCGACGAGGTCCCCGAAGCGGTCGCGTCGGCCACCGCCGCGGCAGCCCGCAACGCCGCGCACCTGGCCCGCGTGCTGCACGACGCGCCGTATCCGCCGTACAAGTAGTCAGTTGAAGACGCCGGCGATCTTCAGGATGAACAGGATCGCGATGCTCAGGAAGATGATGACGTAGATCGCGATGACCACCGTCGGGGCGATCACCTTTTTCGGGCCGCCGGCCGGTGGGATCGGATCGGGATTGCTCGTCGCCGATTCCTGCCCGGAATCGGGCGGCGTGTCACCGGGTTCGGTGCCGCCGCCTGGTGCCAGGCCCGGCGTCGATGTCGGATCCGGGTCAGGTGGTGCCTGGTTCGGCTGTCTGTCGGAAGCCATGACGGGTGGTTACCCGGGTGCTGCACAGCCAAACGTCTCAGCCGCCAGCCAGGGCCTCCCGGAATTGATCCGAGGCGTAGAACGGGATGAGACGGCGTCGCAGCACCGACTCCAGATAACCGCGCTCATCGAGCAGGGCGATCACCGGCGGGCCGAAGCGCAGCGCTTCCTCGATCATGTCCTCACGGCCCACCCCGAGATCGAGCAGCAGATCGTAAAGGCTGACATCGCCGTACTTTTCGAAGACGTGGTCGATGCCCTCATCGAGGAGCGCACGGAAGTAGTCGGTGTCCCGGAACGTGCGCCAGAACTCGTAGATCGGCACGACAGCGTCCTCGACATCGTCGGCCGAAATCACCGAAATCGCCGACGACAGCGGGCTGTTCAGGTTGCTGCGCCACAGATCGTTGAGCGCCTCGGCGAGCACGTCTTCGTCCGCATGCGTGTGGGCGAGCAGAAAGCGCGCACCGCGGCGCGCCAGATCCTCGGCGCGCAGCTCCAGCCGTTCGACCGGGCCCTGTGGCATCCGGGCGCCGACTGCGCCGAACACGCGGCCCAGTCGACCACGGGCCAACGACCTGCCACCCTGCGTGACGGATTCGGCGAGCGAGTGCTGGACCAGCGTCACGCAGAATTCGGTGAACGCTTCGCTGCTCAGAACGTGCTCCAGAACTCGCTGGGTGACGCCCATCTCGACCACCATCGCGCTGAGCTCACTGAAACGGCGCCCATCGATGACGTCGCCGAATCGGGTGTCCGAGGATGCGGTGAGCTGATAGAGCCGGGCAGCGATCTCACTGACCAGTTCCGCGATGCCGCCTTCCACCGGGACCTGCACGGCGTACTTCGCGGCGACGTTCTTGATCATCGTGGGCGTCACCGCGTCGGACAGCGTGATGTCCGACGCCTCCGACAGGGCGTGCTCGATCTCGTCGAGGACCAGGCTGTGGTAGTTCTCGCCGCGCAGCTGCTGCATGGCGAACGCCACCTGCGCGTCGAGGAGCCGGGCCGCGACCGGTTCGAGCTGCGGCTCGAGGTCGTCGGCCGGCTCCGGGAAATTGGTCATTGCCAGCACCTTACCCAGCTGAACTCGTCGGCCGCCGGTTGCGCGTCGGGCGGCTCGACACTCAGCGGCGCACCGTCGGACTGTGCCCCACACCGGACTGCGGCACCGAAGCGGGCGGACGGTTCTGCCTCATGCTCACGCAAACACCCAGGCCGCCACCGACACAGGGCACACCGTTGACGGTCGGTACCGGGCCGCCTGATCGGTTGCCCGTCGGGTCGAAAGCCGCGTCAGCTGCCGCTACCGGCGACAGGCCGAGGGCCAGCGCCCCGCAAGCCGCCAGGTACGTACCCATTCGGAGGAGACCGGCCATCATCGCCACGCTTTCACCCGTTCACTGGCCAACATAGTCCGGTGCCACGGTTGCGCGTGTTCCGTCCTGCTGTCACCTCAGCGGGAGACGCCCAAATCTCCGCGGGAACCATGCCGGTGATCCCCTTATCCTTGGATTTCGGGGGGCAGGGGGATGCGATGGACTATCTGGCGGGACAGCTCGTCTTCTTGGCGATCGTCGCGGCGCTCATCGGCGGCGTGATCTGGGCAGTGGTCGTGATGCGCAAGCCACGCCCGCGGCTTGAAGACGAAGACGACGAACTATGACTCGCTGCTTCGCGCCGGCGCCACAGATCGGTCCGAACGGCGCGCCGGTATTCGGATGAGCTGCGTTGAACTCCACGGTCGGCGCTTCGTTACGGCGCGGATCGCTCACGTCACCGGGGCCGTGTCGTGGTGGGTGTTCGTCGTCGCACGTCTCATGACGGAGATGAATTCAGCGCCATTGAACTTCGGCTTGCCGCGGCGGTACGCCGACTACGACGAGTCGATATTCGGAGTCGGGTTGGGGCACAAAGACTTTGGTTGGACGGCGTACGAGCCTCTGACCGGCCATCCGCCGGTGCTGAACGATGGGTTCTTCATCGTGAACGTCCTCTCGACCGTCGCGGTCGTGGCGCTGGCTATCACTACCATTGCCGCCGTGGTCGAAGCGATATCCGTCGCGCGATGGCCCGCGGGCATTGTCACGATTCTCGCGCCGATCACCGGTGCCGCCATCATCCTCAGTGCGCTCCACTACGGCACGGGATTCGGCGGTGGTCTCAAGTTGAGCTTGCTGGTGGTGTTCGCACTGGTTCTGCTCGGCGTCGCGATTCGTGAAGTGTGGAGCCGGGTGTGGGCGCCTCGCCCGACCCGGGCCGAATAACCTCACCCGGATTGGCGGTGACGCGGTTCTCCACGGCGCAGAGGGCCGCACTGAACGACGCGTGGAGTGGTGGTCCATCGCGTATTCGTCGTCGGCTTCCTGATCCGCCCCTGCTCGGCCGCGGATCCGAACAAATCAGCGTCGGACCCCACACCAGATCTAGCCTTATCCTTGGATCTCCTGGGGAGGAGGGGGATCCGTCGTGGCAGATGCCATCAAGGTCGACGCCGAGGGGCTGCAGTCGCACGCCAACGTCTGCGATACCGCCGCCGCAGCCCTCGCCGGCAGCGCCGCACCCGCAGCCTCGGCCGGGCACCACACTCAGGCCAGCACGTCTGCCGTCACCATGGGCCACTCGCTGGTCGACACCATCACCTCAACTCTCTCCGGCCGAGCCACCAGCACTGGGGAGAAGCTGCGCGCGGCGGCGGCCCGCTACACGCGCACCGACGGCGACTCCGGCCAGGCGATCTCCGCCGTTCAGGTCTGAAGCCTTGGCCGGCGGATCCCTGACCCGCGCCGATGTCGAAGCGTGGAACACCGAGCACCTCGACGCCGCGGCGACGCACTGGTCGAGCACAGCCCAGGCGTGGGAGGAGCACTTCACGACCATCCACAACGGCATGACTCGGCCGGGCGGGACGACCTGGGAGGGCGCCGGGGCTGACGCTGCCGCCGAACGCTCCTGGGCGGACCTGGTGACAGTCCGGGGCGCCGCGGACGCGCTGCACAGCGCGAGCGCGCACGCCACCACCGGGTCTGGCGACGTGGCGTGGGCGAAGCGACAGGCCCTGAACGCGATCGTCGAGGCGGAGGAGGACGGGTTCACTGTCGGCCAGGACTTCGCCGTGAAGGACACGTCGACGCCGTCTCTCCTCAGCGACGGATCGGACCGGCAGTCGAAGGCGAAGGAACACGCGCACGCGATCCAAACCGCTGTGCAGCAGCTGGTCGACGCCGACAAACAGACCGCCGACCGGATCCACGGCGCACTCTCCCCGCTGAACGGGGTCGCGTTCCCAGGTCACGACGGCGACGGGAAGCACGAGCCAACGGTGAAGGCCGTGGACTACCAGAAGCCGAAAGAGCCACCGCAGGACAAGCCGGGCGACGACGACAATGGCGGACTCGCAGGGCTTCTGGGCGTACCGGATCCTGCAAAGAAACCCGACGAGAAATCGCCCTGGACGCAGCAGCGACCTCCCGCGCAGCCGGACAAGCCGACGAATCCGCTGGATCTGCTGGCCGGCAAGGACGGCAAGAGCGACGCGGCGTCTGAGCATCCCCGCACGCTGCAGGACATGATGCTGCCGGGTGGTCCGCCCGCCGCGGCTGGACCAGCTTCGGAGCCGAAGTTCGATCCCAAAACCCCCGAGGGTCGGGCGGGTCTGGCGATGGCGCGTCAAGTGTTGATGAACGATCCCCGGGTACCGCCCGGGGAGGTTGAGCAGCGCCTGGCCGCGATGACGGCGCAGGCGCAGCAGCCGTTGCCGCCGCCACCTGTGCAAGAACCCGGCCCGAAGCCACCGATCCCCGGCCTCGGGGAACGACTCGGCGACAAGTTCAACAACTTCACCAACAGCATGCAAGAGGGGTTCTACGAGCGAGGACGCGAAACCCTCACCGGTATCGAGAACCTGACCGGCCTAGGCGGGCCGGGGCATCCGGGTGTGGGCGAGTCCTGGAAACAGCTCGTGCACGGCACGATCGACGACATCCGCAGCGATCCCCTGCGCTACCAGGCTGCGCAGCGTGAGGGGCATGCGATGGTCGAAGACCCCGGTCGCTACGCCGGCAAGACGCTCTTCGACGGCACCGTCGCGGCAGCCACTGCACCTTTGGCCGGGGAAGGCCTACTGGCACGCGGGGCAGCCGAGGGCGCCGTCACCCACGGCCTGGAGCACGGCATCGAGCACGGGGTCGTCCACGACGCGGCGCCGGTCGCCCCACACCCGCCTGCCGACCTGCCAGTCGCTCCGCACGGACCCGTCGAGGTACCGGCGACCGGGGACCACGGGCTGATCGGGCACGGCAGTGACACCGCGCCACCGCCACTGGAGCATCACAGTCCGCTCGAGGACATGCTGCTCGGCGGGCATCACGATGCGAATCCGGTTGAGGTTCCGCCGACGCACACCCCGCCGTCGCCCGACGCCTTCGACCTCGGGCAGGGGTCGCACTACAACTCCGGCGATCCGTACCACCCAGGTAACTGGCCACCGCATACTCCCGAGTCGACCTGGCAGAAGGGCGACACCGAACCCGGTTGGCGGCACGTGAACCGCGGCCCGGACAAGCCTTGGATGGACTTCCAGGGCCAGGTCGGCGGTATTGAACGCACCCCGGAGGGCCACCTCCCGGAGTACGTCCGGATCGACCCCACGACCGGGAGACCCGTCGAATACGACGCACAGGTGTTCAGAGGGCCGCAGGAGGTCTACCTCGAAGCGAAAGACGGGCATCGCGGTATGGCTTTCGCGCCGGATAGCACCTACTGGGAAGGCCGGGCCGACAAGACGCTCGAACAGGTCGAGCGCCAGCTTCGCGCGCTGCCACCCGATGCGATTCTCGAATGGCACGTCTCCGACCCGTACGGCGCTGCGGCGATACGAAAACTGTTTGAGGCCAACGGCATCTATGACGTCTCGGTCATCTACACCCCAAGGATGCCGTGAAAGTTAGGATTGACAGATCATGAGCACCGCAGGCACCGCGCCGGTATGGGGGAGCCGGGATGCGATCCTGCGCTCCGTGTGGGTCGCGACCGGAGAGTCCCCCGAATGGATCGCGCAACGCACCGACGCGTTGCTAAGTGAGCTTCAGGCGGCGTTCGATGTGTCGTATTGGCGGACGTCGAAGGATCAGCGTTGGGAGGGCTCACCGGAGGCCCTGGCCGACATCGTGCGCGGCTTCGTCGGCACCGGCATAGACGGTGACCCCGAGCCCGAGAACGGATACGTGTTCTCGGTCGCCGGTGCGGGACCGCGGGTGGCGCCGCGGATCAGGGTGTCTGCGGGATCCGTCTCCACGGGCGGGCGACTTCCGAGCCACCACATGACGGTGGAGCTTCGCGAGATGTATACCGGTGCGATCACCGCAGAGGACGGTGACATCGTGTGCGCGGCGGTGGCGCGGACCTGGGGACCGGCCATGTTCGCCCTAGCGGACGACCCGACGCGGAGCGCCGCGCGCCGCGGCAACTGGAAGATCGGCATCGGCTACCGCACCTGGATCAGCGCCGAGGTCGGGACGGTCAGTCGAGTCGCCGATGGGCTCACGGCGTCCGAACTGGCTGGGGGAACGCTCATTTCGGCTCCGGACAACTGGCCGGCCGAACGGGTGGTTGCTGCGCTGACAGAGACCTTGAGCGCCAACGGGCTCGACGAAGTGCCGCACTAAGCACGTGACAGGCGAGCCACCGAGCTTCGAGTTCACCTTGACGAGAGACCGCGACGTCGTCGGCCAGCTCGTCGACCACACGCTCATCCTGTCCATCGAGGCGCAGACCGAACTCATCGCCCGGTACTCGGGGCTGTCTTGGCGCGTAGACCTGTCCGAGCCGCCGGTGTTCTGGTTCGAGCGCGAGCCCGCGGCGGTGTTCCGCCCACATTTCATCGGCTCCACCTCGACGCGCACCAACACGTGGCTGTGGGCCTGGGAAAACATCAACGACTTCCCGGACTCAGTAGTCTCCCTCGCCCAGTACGTCCGGGAGGCAGGCGAGCGACTCGGCGCGGCGGAGCTGACGACCGCGTATCAGAACCTTCAACCGGCCGAACGGGTCTACGAGGGGCTGATCGCACGCGGCATGCCCGAAGCCGTCTACGTCTACTGCGCACAAGCACTCTCCGAGCTGCCCGCCCCGGTCTACTACCGAGCCCCGAATGGGAACGGATACAGCTGGTTTCTGCTTGACAACCCTGACGAGTTCTCGATGCCCACCGCCGCCGCTGTGTCCACCACGGCGGCGATTACCCGCGCGCTGCGAACCGGCGACATCACCGATCACCGCCTGGCGGTGACCGCCTATGCTCAACGCCGGCAAGGGATTTCGTTGGATATCCCCGGGCACGACCGCATGGTCCTGCAGGCACCGGACGGACAGGTTGTGATCGGAATTGACGAGGCCGGGCGGATCACCACGATCGTGAGTGACCCTGGTGGTCAATAGCAGGCTGGGGTACTTCAGCGGCATCGGTGAGCTCAAAGCCGGAAACCTCGCCACACAGTCTAGGCGGTCATGCGGTGCCTAACTCTGCGACGGCGCCGTCGAGAGCGGCATCCCTCACGATGCGGTAGGCAGATGCCCGGCTGATCCCGAGACAGAGCCGCGGAGTAACGCGCCGCGGCTACACTCCGTGTCCAGCGATGTCCATCTGCTCAACCGTAGCCGCGTCGTACCCGCGGGAACGTAGGTACTGATTAGCGGCGGCGACAGCGGCGCTGGCCTCAGACTGAGTGCCTACGCCCTTCGCGTTGGCGATCCCGTATGCGACGGCACAGTCCTGTTGGACCTCCGCAAGGAACTTGTTCGAGTTGACGTAGCCGTTCGCCGCAGCTGCGTTGGCGCATGAGTATTCGTTGGCGGATGCCGTGCCCGCGTTGCTGATTGTGAACGCGGCGAGCATCGCAGTCGCGGCGAGCAGTCGTGCTCTCATAGTGCGCTGAGGGTACCGCCGCCCACCCAGCTTTCGGTCCGTTCCGACGAGCCATCGACGCTTCGAAATGATCCAGCTGCGGGTCATCAGGGCCACCGCGTTGGCGACTAGATCCAGAATGGGTCACTCTGGGTCATCGGCGCCCTGCCAGAACCCGGCCCAGTTACGAGAAGAACCACCCGTTACCAGGTGGTTCTCGAAGTGGCCAGGGCCGGGATCGAACCGGCGACCTTCCGCTTTTCAGGCGGACGCTCGTACCAACTGAGCTACCTGGCCGGAAGGGCAAGTTGCCTCGCCGTTCTGGCGACCCTGACGGGACTCGAACCCGCGACCTCCGCCGTGACAGGGCGGCGCGCTAACCAACTGCGCCACAGGGCCTTACATACTGCGTTGCTTCGCTTTCGCGTTGCGTACCCCCAACGGGATTCGAACCCGTGCTACCGCCGTGAAAGGGCGGCGTCCTAGGCCACTAAACGATGGGGGCCAATCCGAATCTCTTCGGGGGCACTCTCAACGTTTCCGTTGGGAGCTTCGATAGCTTAGGGCACGACCGCCCCACGGCCCAAATCGGCACTTCAGACCACCAACGGCCGCTCAACCACCTACCCGCGGAGGCGGCCTCACGGGACGCAGTATCCTGTGTCCCACGCCCCTATAGCTCAGTCGGTAGAGCTACGGACTTTTAATCCGCAGGTCCCAGGTTCGAGCCCTGGTGGGGGCACAAATATCTCGCCCTACGCCGAGCGTGGGGCTTTTCGAGAAGCCGCCCGGCGTGTCGTCTCGGCAACCCCCACGCTCGACGCAAAGCGTTGCAACGCCGGCCTACTTGGCCGGGATCTCCAGTTCCACCACGCGTTCCTGCACCGCCTGACTGATCGCGGCGGTGAACCGGTCGGCCATCATCTGCGCCGCCAGTGGCCGCAGGTTCGGCACCACCTTGGCGATCCGTCCGAGGTATACATTCGGGTCCTCCGCTTCCCGAATCCGGCTGAAGACCACGTCCGTCACCTCGTTGGCGAGGGCGTCGATGTGCTTGTCGACGACGCCGGCCAGGCGCCGGACATCCTCGGCCGGCACGTTGGTGTCGCGCAGGTTCATGGCGGCGCCCAAGACCGACTGCCGGACGCCGAAACGGCCGTCATCCAACCGTCGGATCGCCCCCAAAGCTTCGAGCGTGTCGAGGGCCCGGTCATCCAGCGACAGACCGGCGCGCTGTTCGAGTTCGCGTAGGTCGACGGTCTCGTCCTCGGCGGGGCTCCACGGTGTGAGAAGTGCCGCACGCACCGCGAGGTCGTGGGCCGTCGCGCCTTCGGGTAGCCGCGCCAGCACCTTGGTGATGGCGGCCAGCGTGTAGCCGTGCTGTTGCAGCTGTTGCACCAGCTCAAGCCGAATGCGATGCGGCGCACCGTAATACGCGAGACGGCCGCGCCGCTCGGCGGGCGGCAGCAGGCCGCTCTCGTTGTAGAAGCGAATGGTGCGCACGGTCGTGCCGGTGCGAGCGGCCAGTTCGTCGATGGTGAATTCCTCGACTGTGACATCTGTCATTCCACGAAGTATAGACACCAACATTCACACTGTGCCAGTGTTACTGGCACAGTCACACGTCACTAGGAAATGAGAGCCACATGACCCTGCCGAAGCCCGATGGCACCACCGAGGTCGTCATCACTGGTGCCTCGTCCGGAATCGGAACCGAACTGGCCCGCGTGCTCGCCGCCCGCGGCTACAGCCTGTTTCTGGTCGCCCGTCGCCAGGACCGCCTCGACGCGCTGGCCGACGAGCTGCGCGCCACGTACGGCGTCGCCGTCACGGTGCGGCCGTGCGACCTGGCCGACGCCACGCAGCGTCAGCCGCTCACCGAGGAACTGCGCACCCGGCCCGTCGCCGGCCTCATCAACAACGCGGGTTTCGGCACCAGCGGCGCCTTCCACACCCTGCCGATGGACCGCGAGCGCGAGCAGGTCGAGGTCAATGTTGTTGCGGTGCAAGAACTCACCCACGCCGTCCTGCCCGGCATGGTCGAGCGCGGCGCCGGCGCAGTCCTCAACGTCGCCTCCGTCGTCGCGTTCCAGCCCATGCCGTCGATGGCGACCTACGGCGCGTCGAAGGCGTTCGTCAACTCGTTCTCCGAAGCCGTGCACGAAGAGCTACGAGGCACCGGCGTCTCCTGCACCGCGCTGTGCCCCGGGCCGGTCCCTACCGAATGGGCCGAGGTCGCCTCCGCACACGAGTTCAGCCTGCGACCCGCTCAGGTCTCCCCCGCAGACGTCGCGACCCAGGCCGTCGACGGCATGCAGGCCGGCGCCCGCCAGGTGATCCCCGGCACCGTCGTGAAGCTCATGGCCATCACCGGCTCCATCACTCCCCACGCCCTGCTGCTGCCCGCCCTGCGCCTGGCCCGCAAGGCCCTGGGCTGACAACCGACCACACTCAAGAACGGACCCCTGCCATGAACCTCTCCGACATCACCGCACTGGCGACCAAGCCCGTCGCCGCCATCAGCGCCAAGCCGCTCGCCGTGTTCGCGAGTGTCATGAACACGCCGATCAAGACCCGCCCGATCTACCTGCAGACCGTGGTCGACGCGCTCACCGGCTACACCCTCGAGGACGCCGTCGCGGGCAAGGTCGTCGTGATCACCGGCGCCTCGGCCGGCATCGGTGAGACCACCGCCCGCCGTATCGGTGCAGCCGGCGGCGAGGTCGTGCTGGTGGCCCGCACCCGGGAGAACCTGGAACGCGTCGCCGACGACATCCGCGCCGACGGCGGCACCGCGCACGTCTACCCCTGCGACCTGAGCGACCTCGACGCCATCGGCGCCATGGCCGACCAGGTGCTGGCCGACCTGGGTCACGTCGACATCCTGATCAACAACGCCGGCCGCTCCATCCGCCGCTCGCTGGAGCTGTCCCACGACCGGATGCACGATTACCAGCGGACCATGCAGCTCAACTACTTCGCGCCGGTCCAGCTGATCCTGAAGTTCACGCCGGGCATGCGCGAACGCGGCTTCGGACACATCATCAACGTGTCCTCCATCGGCGTGCAGACCAAGCTGCCGCGCTTCGGCGCCTACATCGCCAGCAAGTCGGCACTGGACGGACTGTGCGACACGTTGCAAGGTGAGACGGTGTCGGAGAACATCACGTTCACCACGGTGCACATGCCGTTGGTGCGCACCGCGATGATCGCACCGACCAAGATGTACGACCGCTTCCCCACCCTGACGCCCGAGCAGGCCGCCGCCACGCTGTGCGACGCGATCATGCACCGGCCGCGCCGGCTGAGCCCGCCGTCCGGACAGCTGACGGCCCTCACCGATGCCCTCAGCCCGCGTCCGTTCGACCTGGTGCGGAACAAGGTCTACTCGATGTTCGGCGAGTCCGCCGCTGCCCAGGCGGCACCGGCTGAGGCGCCCGAATCCGTTGTGGCCGAATAGAAGAGGACTCTGATGGACCTGAACTCACTGCTTGCCGAGCCCGCCCGGCGCGCCGGCCTCGAAACCCGCGCCCTCGTGGCATTGGTGCGGGCCGGCGCCATCGGCGTCGATCTGCCGCACCGGTTGGTGCAGGTCCTGGCGGCACTCGACACCTACGGGCCGTTCGGGGCCGCGCCGCGCATCGCCGCGATCCGGCACGGCGCGTTTCCGGCGATCGCCGACGAACGAGGCGAACTCACCTACGCCGAGTTCGACGAGGCAGTCAACCGGATCGCCAACGCATTTCGCGCTCGCCTGGCCCCCGGCGACACCGTCGGCATCCTCTGTCGCAATCACCGCGGTCCGCTGATCGTGGCGTTCGCCGCATCCCGCGCCGGCGTCAACGCGGTGTGGCTCAACACCGCGTTCTCGGCCCGCCAGGCGGCCGAGGTCGCGAACCGCGAAGGCGTCGACCTGCTGGTGCACGACGTCGAATTCACCGATCTCGTCGCGGACATCGAAGCCAGGCACGGCACGTTCGTCGCCGATATCGACAGCGCGAGTGACGATCTCGACGCCCTGGCGGCCGATGCATCACCCAAGGCGCCGCCGGCGCCGGCCAAGCAGGGCCGGATCATCCTGCTGACCAGCGGGACGACGGGCACGCCCAAGGGTGCACCGCGCGCCGAGCCGCGCAGCTTCATCCTGCCGGGCGGACTGTTGGAGCGGCTGCCGATGCGGGCTCGCGAAGCCACCATCATCGGGCCGCCGCTGTTCCACGGCACCGGCCTGCTGATCGCGATCATGACGATCGCCCTCGGCTCGAAGTTGGTGCTGCGCCGCAAGTTCGAGGCTGAGCAGCTGGTCGCCGACATCGAGCGACACAAGGCCACCACGGTGTGCGTCGTGCCGGTAATGCTGCAGCGGGTGATGGGCCTCGGCGACGACACCGTCCGCAGCTACGACACCACCGGCCTGCGCGCGATCTTCTGCGCCGGCTCCCAGCTGCCGGCCGCCGTCGCCACCGCGGCACAGGACCTGCTCGGTGATGTGGTCTACAACCTCTACGGCTCAACGGAAGTGGCGCTCGCGACCATGGCGACGCCGTCCGACATCCGCGAAGCGCCCACCTCGGTCGGCAAGCCGATGCTCGGTTGCCGGATCAAAATCTTCGATGACAACGGCCACGAGGTGCCCACCCCCGGAACGGGCCGGATATTCGTCGGCGCGGCAACACAATTCGAGGGCTACACCGGCGGCGGCACCAAGGAGTTCATCGACGGCCTGATGGCCAGCGGCGACGTCGGGCACTTCGACGACGAGGGTCGGCTGTACATCGACGGCCGCGACGACGACATGATCGTCTCCGGCGGAGAGAACGTCTTCCCGGCCGAGGTCGAGGAACTGCTGGTCACCCACCCCGCCATCGTGGAAGCCTCTGCGATCGGCGTCGACGACGAGGAATTCGGAAAACGCCTGCGCGCCTTCGTCGTCACCGTCAAGGGCACCGAGGTGTCGGAGGCGGAGGTCAAGCAGTTCGTCAAGGACAACCTCGCCCGCTACAAGGTGCCGCGCGAGGTGGTGTTCCTCGACGAGCTGCCGCGCAACCCCACCGGCAAGGTGCTCAAGCAGGATCTGGCAGTACACGACGACTGAGCGTCATCCGCACGAGGCACAGCAGGCGTCGCCCCGCCACGCATTGACGCCTTCTTTGACCGCAATGCCCGCGATCACCAGTGCGGCGATCGGGTCGGCCCAGGACCAGCCGAGGATGGAATTCACCAGTAGGCCGATCAACAGCACGGCCGACAGGTAGGTGCACAGCAGCGTCTGCTTGGAATCGGCCACCGCCGAACGAGATCCGAGCTCCCGGCCGGCCCGGCGCTGCGTATAAGACAGCACCGGCATGACGATGAGGCTCGCCACCGCCAGCACGATGCCGATGGTCGAGTGCTGGGCTTCACCGAAGCCCAGCAGGGCACGGATCGCGTCGATCGTCACGTAGGCGGCCAGCGCGAAGAACGAGAACGCGATGACGCGCAGTGCGGTCTTCTCGCGGGCTTCCGGGTCGGTGCCCGCGAATTGCCAGGCGACCGCGGCGGCCGAGGACACCTCGATCACCGAATCCAGGCCGAAGCCGACCAACGCCGCCGACGACACCCGTGTGCCTTCCGACAGCGCCACGACGGCCTCGATGACGTTGTAGGAGATGGTCGCCGCGACCAGCCACCTGATGCGCCGCGCCAGCTGACCGCGGCGCACGTCGGTGAGTGTCATCAGGTGCACCCGCACGGCTCGCCGTCGGCGCCGACGCACACGCAGTCGGGGTCGACCGCGAGCACCAGTCCCATGAGGTCGTCCAGGGCCCGGCCGATCCGGCGGTCCGCCAGCTCGTATCGCATCCGACGGCCTTCCGGCACCGTCACCACCAGACCGCAGCCCCGCAGGCAGGTGAGGTGGTTGGAGAGGATCTGTCGGGAGACGCCCAGCTGGTCGGCCAGGTCCGACGGGTACCCGGGAACCTTGTTCAGGCTCAGGAGGATTCGGGTGCGCGTCGGATCGGACAGGGCATGGCCGAACCGCGCCAGGGCGTCAGTGTGCTGCAGTGTCGCCATACGGTTGACGGTACATCATTTTCTGTATTCAGGAAATAATGTAACGTCGGACTCATCTCGCCGCCAATCACCGCGTCGTCAATGTTTGTTGTGGCCCTTGCCTTTTCCGTTGCCATGACCGTTGGGCGGCGGTGCGTCATCGACCGGCTGTGGCGGAGTCGAAACCGGGGCCGACGTGGACGTCGGGGTCGGCTCAGGCGTGCTCGTCCCGACCGGCGCCGGCGTCGACGGCCGTGACGCGGCGTCGACGATCACCGCGACGACCGTCACCAGCACCACGATGGCGGCCGCACCCCAGAGCAGCAGTCGCGAGCGGCGCCGCGGCGCGGCGACCGGCAGTAGCGACGTCGTCGGGTCCGGTAGCGGCTGCCCGAGCACCAGCGTCGGTGGACGACCGGCGGGCACGGCGCCGTGCAGGGCGGCGCGCATCTCCTCGGCACTGCCGAAGCGCGCCCGCGCGTCACGCGCCATCGCGCGTTCGACGACGGTAGCCAGCGCCGGGTCGACGTCGGGCCGCAACACGTGCAGCGGTACCGGATGTCCCTCGGAGACAGCGCGAGCGAGCGCGACCAGATTGTCCTGCGGAAAAGGCCGCTGACCGGTGAGCGCCTCGTACCCGACGACACCGACGGCGTACAGATCATCGGCGACGGTCGCCGGATGCCCAGAGAGGCGATCGGCGCTGAGATAGCCCATCGTCCCCACGACCTGGCCGGCGATGGTGTGGCCGGATTCGGCGCTCTTGGCGATGCCGAAGTCGGCGATCTTCGCCGCTCCCGAATCGGCCAGCAGAATGTTCCCCGGCTTGATGTCGCGGTGCAGGATGCCGGCCGCGTGGGCCATCGCCAGTGCCGAGAGCACGTCGTCGAGCACCGACCGAACCTGCGGTAGCGGGAGCGGACCCGCGGCGATCGCGTCCGCCAGGGTGCGTCCCGGCAGCCGCTCCATGACGATGTACGGCGTGCCGTCCTGCTCGCCGTAGTCGTGGACGGCGACAACGTGCGGATGGTTCAGACCGGCCGCGGCGCGGGCCTCGACCTCGAAGCGGCGCCGGAAGTCTGGCTGTGCACTCAGCGGCGCATGAAGCAGTTTGACGGCCACCGGACGCTGCAATTGGGCGTCCCACGCGTCGCGGACCTCCGCCATACCGCCGTGGCCCAGCGTCCCCCGCAATTGGTAGCGGTTGGCGAGAACCCCGGGATAAGGCATGACTCCACGCTAGCCCGCCTCGACCGACCCGCCGAGTCTGGTGCGGGCAGGGTCCGTCAGGCGCTCTTGGCGGTGACGATGTCGCCGGCCAGCGGCGCGATGGCGGCCATGATCCGCTGCACGGTCCGTGCCGGAACGCCCGCGGCGGCCAGGCTTTCACTCAGATACGCGGCCACCAGGTTGAAGTGCTGCCGGGAAATGCCGCGCCCGCGGTGGATGTCCCGCATGGAAGCGCCGGTATAGGGCTCGGGACCACCCAGGGCCGCGGCGAAGAACTCGACCTGCCGGCCTTTGAGCCGTGACATGTTGGCGCCGGCGAAGAAGCCGGCGAGTTCGGGGTCGGCCAGTACGCGCTCGTAGAAGTCCGCCACCACCTGTTCGAGCGCTTCGGCTCCTCCGATCTGCTCATAGATGCTCGTCATGCACCGAGCCAACACCCGCCGTGTTGCCTATCCATTGCTCGACGGTGACCCAGCGACTAAATCGGCCTCACAGACCCCTCGAATTGCTGCGAGTACGGAAAGTGCCTGGGTCAGTCCACAATTGGGCAGTAGAACTGCGGCTGACCCCGATATTCGAGCGGCGGCAGGTTACGCGCGGGCGTCTCCACCAGCGGCGAGTCGACGGGAAGCCGGCCGGAGGCGCGGTCCATCGCCGACCGCTTGCGCGGATGCATCAGCCTGCGCTTCGGGCCGTACTTCGAGACCAACGTGATCACCTGGCACAGCCGGTCGTGCACCCACTGCTGCCGCGCGGACCACGAGTAACCCATCAGCTCGCGCACCGGCGGGTCGTAGAGGGCCACCGTCATGAAAGTCAGGAAGCGCTGCATCACCTTGAGGTTCTGCGCCCACAGCCAGTCCGGAATCCATTGCAGCGAAGGATGTTTGGGCATGGTCGACAAATCCATGACCTCGCGCGCCGCGTAGTTGTTCTCCAGGACGTTGCGGCACATGTGATCCCAGTAGACCTCGAAGTCCTCCCAGCTCTTCGGCACGGGCCGCATGCTCATGCCGTACATGCGGTACCACTGCACGTGCTCGTCGAACAGCTGTCGCTTGTCCGCTTCGGAGATGCCGCCACCGAACTTCTCGGCGGCCAGCAGGGTCGACTTGAAGAACGTCGAATGGGCCCAGTAGAAGACGTCGGGGTTCAGCGCGCTGTAACGGCGCCCCTGCTTGTCGACGCCCTTGATCCCGATGTGGTAGTCCCGCACCTCGGCGCCGGTCTGGGGCGCGCGATCGCCGTCGAACACCACGCCGCCGATCGGGTAGATCGACCGGAGCAGCCGCGGAATCCGCTCCATGAAGAAGATCGAGTGCTCCTCGACTGCCGCCCCGAGCTGCGGATGCATGTTCTGCATCGAGCCCGCCCAGGTGCCCTGGAACAGCCCGGTCCACTGGCCGAAGTACTTCCACGTCAGCGAGTCGGGCCCCAGCGGCACCGCGTCATAACCACCGGCAGTGACCGGGCAGCCGGCCGCCACGGGCGCAGAGTCGCTGGTCATGGGGCATGCGTCGGAAGTATTTTGAGTCACCGGCATTCTTTCCTGGATGTCAGCGGGTATCCTGACTACACGCGTTGTCAGCCACAGCTTAGGAGTCACGTGCCTTCCGGTCAACGACAGGGCCGCTGGTCCGCCGTCCCCCTGGCGGACCGCCCGACGCGGCGCCGCGAGGCGCTCATCGAAGCCGGCATCGCCGCCCTCGGCCATTCCGACGGCCCGGCGGCGACGGTCCGGACGGTGTGCCGCACCGCCGGCCTGACCGAGCGCTATTTTTACGAAAGCTTCACCGACCGTGAGGATTTCGTCCGCGCCGTGTACGACGAGGTGTGCACGACGGCCATGGCGGCACTGACCACCTCACAGAGTCCGCGCGACGCCGTCGAGCGATTCGTCACCATGATGGTCGACGACCCCACCCGCGGCCGCGTACTGCTCATCGCCCCGGCGCAGGAGCCTGTCCTCACCCGGTCGGGCGCCGACTGGATGCCGAGCTTCATCGAACTGCTGCAGCACAAGATGTTCCCCGACGGCGATCCGGCGCGGCGGGCACTCGAGGCCACCAGCCTCATCGGCGCCCTCACCGCGCTGTTCACCGGATATCTGGGCGGCAAGCTGCCCGTCACCCGGGAACAGTTCGTCGACTACTGCGTCGACATGCTGATGAGCCGGGTGCCGTCGCACCGGTAACACCTACGAAGCCGCGACATCACAGTTCAGATTCACCGATCAGACATGCGTCACAGCAACTTGATGTCACTACGGGACACAGATACTCTGACTGCTACCAACAGGTACAGATATCTATTCGGGAGGCGCCATGACAGCCGACTACACCGACCTTCAGCTGCTGCATGAGCTGGAGCCGGTCGTCGAGACGCTCGTCGACCGCCACATGAGCATGCGGAAAGACTGGAACCCGCACGACTACATCCCCTGGAAAGAGGGCAAGAACTACTACGCCCTCGGCGGCCAGGACTGGGATCCGGAGCAGTCGAAGCTCTCCGAGGTCGCCCAGACCGCCATGGTCCAGAACCTGCTGACCGAGGACAACCTGCCGTCCTACCACCGCGAGATCGCGATGAACATGGGCATGGACGGCGCCTGGGGCTACTGGGTGAACCGGTGGACCGCCGAGGAGAACCGCCACGGCATCGCCCTGCGCGACTACCTCGTCGTCACCCGCAACTGCGACCCGGTCGAGCTCGAGGAACTGCGCGTCGAGCAGGTCACCCGCGGCTTCTCGCCCGGCCAGAACCTGCAGGGCGACCTGTTCGCCGAGAGCCTGTTCGACTCGGTCATGTACGTCTCCTTCCAGGAGCTGGCCACCCGCGTCTCGCACCGCAACACCGGCAAGGCCTGCAACGACCCCGTCGCCGACCAGCTGCTGCAGCGCATCTCGGGTGACGAGAACCTGCACATGATCTTCTACCGCGATGTCTCGGCCGCCGGCCTGGACATCAACCCGAACCAGGCGATGGCCTCGCTGCACCGCATCGTGGAGAACTTCAAGATGCCCGGGTACACCGTGCCCGACTTCCGCCGCAAGGCCGTCATCATCGCCGTCGGTGGCGTCTACGACCCGCGCATCCACCTCGACGACGTCCTCATGCCGGTGCTCAAGAAGTGGCGCATCTTCGAGCGCGAGGACTTCACCGGTGAGGGCGCGCGCCTGCGCGACGACCTGGGCCGGATCATCAAGGAGCTCGAGGACACCTGCGCGAAGTTCGAGGTGGCCAAGGAACGTCGCCTCGAGCGTGAGCGGAAGATGGCCGAGAAGAAGGCCATGAAGAACCTCCTGGTGTCGACATCAGCGTCGTAACCGAAGCTGTCAACGAGACGGCCCGATCCCTTCGGATCGGGCCGATCTCGTTGCGTTCTCCGGTCGTCCTCGCGCCGATGGCCGGTGTGACGAACGTCGCCTTCCGCACTCTGTGCCGCGAGCAGGAGCTCGCCCGCGTGGGCACCGTGAGCGGCCTGTACGTCTGTGAAATGGTCACCGCGCGGGCGCTCGTCGAGCGCAACGCCGCGACGCTGCACATGACGACGTTCGCGCCCGAGGAATCGCCCCGCTCCCTGCAGCTCTATACCGTCGACCCCGCGACCACGTACGCTGCGGCCAAGATGATCGTCGACGAGAACATGGCCGACCACATCGACATGAACTTCGGCTGCCCGGTGCCCAAGGTCACGCGCCGCGGCGGTGGTTCGGCCCTGCCCTACAAACGCAAGCTGTTCGGCCAGATCGTGGCGGCAGCCGTCCGCGCGACCGAAGGCACCGACATTCCCGTCACCGTGAAGTTCCGGGTCGGGATCGACGACGCCCACCACACGCACCTCGATGCCGGCCGGATCGCCGCCGAGGAAGGTGCCGCGGCCGTCGCACTGCATGCCCGCACCGCCGCGCAGCGCTACTCCGGCACCGCCGACTGGGACCAGATCGCCGCATTGAAAGCGCACGTCAGCGGCATCCCGGTGCTCGGTAACGGCGACATCTTCGACGCCGACGACGCACTGCGGATGATGGCCGAGACCGGCTGCGACGGCGTCGTCATCGGCCGCGGCTGCCTGGGCCGGCCGTGGCTGTTCGCCGAACTGTCGGCCGCCTTCAACGGCCAGCCGCGCCCCACCCCGCCGACGCTCGGCGAGATCGGGGACATCATCCGCCGGCACGGCCAGCTGCTCGCCGACCATTTCGGTGAGGACAAGGGCATGCGCGACATCCGCAAGCACGTCGCCTGGTACCTGCACGGGCTGCCCGCCGGCGCTGAGCTGCGTCGCGCGCTGGCCCTGGTGAAAACCCTGGCCGAACTCGACGAGCTGCTCACCCAACTGGATTCCGATGTGCCGTTCCCGGACTGCGCAGAGGGCCCACGAGGCCGGCAGGGGTCGCCGGGTTCCGTGGTGCTGCCCGAAGGCTGGCTGGACGACCCCGACGACTGCACGGTGCCGTTCGGCGCCGACATGGTCAACTCCGGCGGGTAAACGTGAGCGACCGCGACCGGACCACCCCCGGTGAGGGTGACGGCGATGCTGCCGGCGACAACCCCTGGGTAACCCGTACGACGCGGGCCGCGGGCCCCGTCCGGGCGCCGTGGGAACGGGCCGGTCGCCTGCAGAGCCAACCGGACGACGAGAGCGCGGACGACGAGGAAACCGGTAGCCACGGCGGCGGTGGCGTCACCGTCGCCGAACTCATCGCCCGGCTCTCGGGCGGCTCGATGCCGCCGGCACCTGTCGTCGATGCACCCGCACCACCCGAGCCGCCGAAGCCCCAGCGGCCCGCGCCGAAGCCGGCCCCGGCGCCACGGAACGCGCCGAAGCTCGAGCCCGTCGCCCCGACAGTGGCCGAGGAGCCCGCGCGCACCGCCCGCCGTCGAGTCGAATCCGAGCCCGTCACAGAGGTTTTCGGCGCGCCGCTCGCCGACCCCGACGCGCTGCCCGAACGGCCGCGGGCCGTGGTGCGCACGGACGTCCGGAACTACATCGACCATCCCGAGCGGCCGGCGCACATCGACGCGCCCCCACCGGTCGATCACCACACCCGCCACAGGTTCGCGGTCGCCGGTCGCATCCTCATGGCGCTGGTGGCCGTCATCGCGCTGTCGATGACCGGCGCCGCCTGGCAGTGGCAGAACATCAAGAACAACAACATGAACCGGGTCTCGGCGCTGGACCTCAACTCCCGCGACATCATCGACCCCAACGCGCAGTTCGGCGACGAGAACTTCCTGATCGTCGGCGTCGACAGCCGCTACGGCCAGAACGCCGACATGGGTGCCGGCACCACCGAAGACGCCGGCGGCACCCGCTCCGACACGATCATGCTGGTCAACATCCCGGCGAACCGTAAACGCGTTGTGGCGGTGTCGTTCCCGCGCGACCTGGCCATCAAGTCGACGCAGTGCGAAGCCTGGGATCCGAAGACCGGCGGCTACGGGCCCATCTACGACGAAGACACGAAAAGCTATGGGCCCGACCAGGTTTACACCGAGACCAAGCTGAATTCGGCCTACTCGTTCGGCGGGCCGAAGTGCCTGGTGAAGGTGATCCAGAAGCTGTCCGGCCTGTCGGTGAACCGGTTCATGGCAGTCGATTTCGCCGGCTTCTCCAAACTCGTGGACGCCGTCGGCGGCGTCGAGGTCTGCAGCAGCACACCGCTCGAGGACTACGAACTGGGCACCGTGCTCGAGCACTCCGGCCGCCAGGTCATCGACGGTCACACCGCGCTGCAGTACGTGCGCGCCCGCCAGGTCACCACCGAGGTCAACGGTGACTACGGCCGCATCAAGCGCCAGCAGATGTTCCTGTCCTCCCTGCTGCGGTCGATGATCTCCAAGGACACGTTCTTCAACATCGGCAAGCTCAACAACGTCGTCAACCTGTTCATCAACGACTCCTCGGTCGACAACGTCACCACCAAGGACCTGGTGCAGCTCGGCCAGTCCATCCAGGGCGTCAGCGCCGGCCGCGTCACCTTCGTCACCGTGCCCACCGGCGTCACCGACTCCGAGGGCAACGAACCGCCGCGGGTCGACGACATGCGCGCGCTGTTCGACGCGATCATCAACGACGAGCCACTGCCCGAGGAACGCAACGCCGACAACACCCCGGTTCCGCCCACGCCGGCTGCCCCCAGTAGCACCGCGGCCAGCCCGGACGGCGAAGAGGTCAACACCACGACGACAGACCCGAGCCAGGTGACGGTCCGGGTGTCCAACTCGACGGGCCAGGACGGCCTGGCCGCGACGGCGACCAAGGAACTCGAGCAGCACGGCTTCACCGTCAACTCGCCGGACGACTACCAGGGTCAGGTGACGTCGACGACGGTGTTCTACTCGGCAGGGCACGAACAGGCCGCCGCGACCGTGGCGTCCACGTTGCCCAACGCCCACGTCGAGCGGGTGTCCGGCCTGGGAGACGTGGTGCGCGTGGTGCTCGGGACCGATTTCACCGCGGTGGGAACCCCGGCCGCCAGCGGTTCAGCCGCCCAGATGCGGGTGACCCATGGCAGCCTGTCGGGTGAGCCGACCAAGTTGCCGGAAGACCTCAGCATCACCAATGCGGCCGACACCACCTGCAAATAGCATCTGACCTGTCCCATTCACCGGCCGTTCATTGCCAGATCACGGCATGTCCAAGGGCCAGAAAGTAGTCTGGAGCCCATGCGTACCGCGTACCACGAGCAGCTTGAAGGCCTGACCAACCGCCTAGGCGAGATGTGCGGCCTGGCGGGTGTTGCCATGGAGCGCGCAACCCAGGCTTTGCTGCAGGCCGATCTGGTGCTGGCCGAGCAGGTCATCTCCGACCACGAGCACATCTCCGCCCTGAGCGCGCAGGCCGAGGAGCAGGCCTTCGTCCTGCTGGCCCTGCAGTCCCCGGTCGCCGGTGACCTGCGGTCCGTCGTCGGCTCCATCCAGATCGTCGCCGACGTCGACCGGATGGGTGCGCTGGCGCTGCACGTCGCCAAGATCGCCCGCCGCCGGCACCCGCAGCATGCGCTGCCCGAGGAAGTCAACGGTTACTTCGCCGAAATGGGCCGCCTCGCAGTCGAATTGGGCAACACCGCACAAGAGGTGCTGCTCACCCGGGACCCGGAGCGCGCGGCCCGCATCCAGGAAGAAGACGACGCGATGGATGACCTGCACCGTCATCTGTTCAGCGTGATGATGGACCGCGAGTGGAAGCACGGCGTGACCGCGGCGGTCGACGTGACCCTGCTCAGCCGCTTCTACGAGCGCTTCGCCGACCACGCCGTCGAGGTCGCGCGGCGGGTGATCTTCCAGGTCACCGGCCGGTTCTCCGACGACGACGGCCTGCCCACCATCAGCTAGACCCGTTCGGCGGGTACCAGCCGCACACCGTCGCGGCCGGCGGCCAGCAGGTCCTGCAGCATCTTCTCCAGCACCGACAGTTCCGCGGCGGTGTAGCGCGACAGGAAGTCGTGCCGGCCGGCGTCCATCTCGTCGTGCATGCGCTGGTGTACCTCGATGAGGCGTTTTCCGTCCGCGGTGGGGGTCAGCTGCAGCTCTTTGCGGTTGCCCGGCACCGGCGTGCGGGTCACGAGCCCGGCGTCGACGAGTCTTTGGACGTGCTTCGACACCGTGCCCTTGAGCTGCCCGGCGCGGGCGGCCAGGCCCACCACACTGATCGGGCCGTCAGCGAGCTCCGCCAGCAGATGCAGGCCCAGGGTGGGCAGCTCACGCACGGTGCGTTCCAGCCGCGGCGGGCAGTGCGCGGCGAGGTAGTCGCGCTCGGCATCAACCTCGTCGGTGTCGAACTTGTCCCCCACCGCGCCGACCAACGCACTGATGTCGGCGATCAGCGCGGATTTGGTTTTCATGGAAACCATCTTGCCATCCGGCGAGCCATCGGCATATAGTTTCCACAGAAACCATATTCTGAGTCGAGGAGCGCACATGAAGGCAGCGGTCGTGCACGAGTGGGGCCAGCAGCCCCGGTACCTGGATTTCCCCGAGCCCCAGCCGCGCGACGGCGCCGTCGTCGCCACCGTTGAGGCGTCGGCGCTGACCAACCTCAGTCGCATGGTCATCATGGGAAAGCACTACAGCAGCAAGGAGGTTCAGCTCCCCGCCATCGCCGGGGTCGACGGCGTCGCCCGCCTCGACGACGGCTCACGGGTGTACACCGGATCGCTCGCCCCGTACGGGCTGATGGCCGAACGCACCCTCGTCGTCCCGGCCGGCGCCGTCCCGGTGCCCGAGCACGTCGACTCGGTGACCGCGGCGGCGGTGCCCAACCCCGGCATGTCGGCGTGGATGAGCCTGGACTACGCGGCCCAGACCAAACCCGGCGACCACGTGCTGGTCCTCGGCGCCACCGGCGTCACGGGATCAGTGGCAGTGCAGTTGGCCAAGTTCGTCTTCGGGGCGGGACGCGTTGTGGTGGCCGGCCGCAACCCCGAACGGCTGGAGTGGCTCCGCACCGTCGGAGCCGACGACGTCATCGCGCTCGGCACCGACGATCTCGCGGAAAGCGTTGTGGCCCAACACTCGGCGCGGCCGTTCGACGCCGTCATCGACTACCTGTGGGGCACACCCGCGGAGCAGACGCTGACCGCCCTGGCCGCCGCGCATCCGTCGACCCATTTCCACGCCACGCGCTTCATCCAGGTCGGTTCGATGACCGGCGCGAGCATCAGCGTCGACGCCGCGACGTTGCGCAGCACGGGCATCACGCTTCAAGGCGTGGGCATCGGCAGCGTCCCGCCCGAGGCCCTGCAGCGCGCCCGCACCGAAGGCCTGCCCCGGATGTTCGCGATGCTCGACGCCGGTGAGCTGCAGCTGACCACCGCCGCCCGTCCCCTCGCCGACATCGAAAACGTCTGGGCGGCAAAGGAACCCTCCGGCACCCGCGTCGTCATCACGCCGTAGGACGCAGTTGGGTCACCTCCCCTCGCGAGCAGACGCAAAACTGTCGTTTTCGAGCGAAAAATGACAGTTTTACGTCTGCTCGCGGAGTTATCCACAGGGCTGGAGGCCGGATGCTGGCGGCGATGGGATGCGGCCGCCACCATCGACGCATGACGCTCGAAGACGTATTCGCCGTCCACAACGGCGTTGCGACAGCACAGCAGTTGCTCGCGACGATGACCGATCGGGCACTCGCACGCAGAGTCCGGGAGGGAGAAGTCTTCCGGGTGTGCCACGGCGTCTACTCCGCGCGGCCTCCAGACACGACAAGCCGGCTCAGAGCACTGGACCTGCTGTCCGACGTCCCCATCGTCGCCTGTATGAATACTGCTGCCGCGATGTACGGCTTCGATACCGAACAGGACGATCGCACCCACAGATAGCGTCCCGGGGAGTGGTGGACTTCGGATCTGGCGTGGTTCACGCGTTGTGATCAACGAGTCATGGTGAACGCT
>NZ_JBJIAK010000063.1:0-28052 GCF_045310915.1 Mycobacterium sp. SMC-17
GCGTTCACCATGACTCGTTGATCACAACGCGTGAACCACGCCAGATCCGAAGTCCACCACTCCCCGGGACGCTATCAATGTTCACCTCAGAGCCTGGGTGAACTACCACAAGAGCCAAGGGCCTCTCCTGCCATTTTTCGTCAGGAACTCCGATGACCGCTGCTTCGTAGATTGAGGGATGACCGATAAGCGCGTTTTCCAGTTCTACCGACGAGATCCATTCCCCGCCAGATTTGATCACGTCCTTTGAGCGGTCCGTCAGGGTCAGGCATCCGTCCGGATCGATGCGGCCGACGTCACCGGTACGCAACCATCCTTCGTCAAATTTGTCCGAGTCGAAATCACCGAAATATGAGCCGGTTATCCAAGGCCCACGCGCCTGAATCTCCCCAACGGATTGTCCGTCCCACGGCACGTCTTTACCGTCGTCGTCCCGCAGACGGATTTCGACACCGCAGATCGGCCGACCTTGACTGGCCCGCATCTCCCATCGTCTCGTCTCGTCAGCGTCGCGACTCGGACGTGCAACGGTAGCCAGCGGAGACGTTTCGGTCATACCCCATGCCTGCACGATGGGCACGTTGTACTTTTCTTCAAACCCACGAATCAGCGAAATCGGAACAGCCGATCCGCCGCAAGCGACCAAACGTAGCGAAGAAATATCCCGCCCAGGATGCGAATCCAGATATCGGTCGACATCATTCCAGATCGTCGGAACCGCACCAGCGACGGTCGGCCCGGTGTTTTCGATGAGCGATACCAATGGTTCGGCTTGGAGATACCGGTCAGGCAGCACCAGATCCGCACCGGACATCAACGCTGCATAGACAAGCCCCCACGCATTGGCGTGAAACATTGGAACGATGGCCAACAGACGGTCGGCCTCGCTGATCGACAACGCATTAGCTGTGCACGCGGTCAGGGAGTGCAGGTAGGTGGAACGATGACTATAGACGACGCCTTTGGGATCTCCCGTGGTGCCGCTGGTGTAACACATGGCCGCGGCAGACAACTCGTCGAGAACCGGCCACTCAAATGACTCTTCCTGGCCGGCAAGCACTTCCTCGTAACACAGAACTGTTTTTCCGCTTCCCTGCAACGGGGCAAGGTCGCCCTGTCCTGTGACGATGACGGTGTGCACCGACGTCATCGCAGGGAGCACGGCAGCCAGCAACGGCGCGACCGACGCGTCGACTATCACAATCTGGTCGTTCGCATGATTGGCGATGTACGCGAGTTGATCTGGGGCCAAACGAAGGTTCAAGGTATGCAGGACCGCACCCATGGAGGGAACCGCACAGTAGGCCTCCAAATGTTCCTGGTTGCTCCATTGGAAGGTGGCCACGCGTTGATCTGCAGTGACGCCAAGGCTGCGCAGTGCGTTGGCGAGTTGAGCTACTCGCGGCAGCATCTCGCGATAGGAAGTCCTACGATAACCAGCTCCGGTTTGAGTGATGACCTCGCTATCACCGTGTATGGCTGCCGCATGCTGAACGATTGCCGAGACCGTGAGGGGAACATCTTGCATAGTGCTTTGCATCGTGTAGTGCCCTTTCAGGCGAAGAGGTCGGGACTGCTGTTCGGCTGGTCGATGAAACTGCCGTAATGCGATTTCAGTGCTTGCAGGATGTCCGCTAGGGGTAGATCGTCGTATGCTCCTCGATCGCACAGATACTCCATGTGCTGGGTGCCGTCACCCGTAAACCCATGTAGCAGTGCATCGCTACGACCATCGAAATCGATCGGCGAGACACCGAAACGCGCGCACAACTCACGATTGAACGCCGGAGTGGCCTTTACCCAGGCACCGTTGAGAAACATGAGACTGTAACCGTGATAGACAAAGACGTCTGTACCACCCATCCGCTCACGCAATGTCTTGGTTTGGAGGTGGTTTCGAACGTCGGCGAACCCCAGCCGCGCCGGAATTCCAGCCGCTCGGCACGCTGCCGTCAACAGCACGGCCTTCGGGACGCAGTAGGCGCGTCCTGATGTCGCGACAGTACTGGCGCGATACGCGTCCCGGTTATCGGTGACTGTGTAGGGGTCATACCAAATGGAGTCACGGACCGCGGTAAAGATGCATATCGCTTTCGTAATGTCGTCAGAGGCGCCCCGGATCGCCGACGACACGAAGTCACGTACCGCATCATGTTGCCAATCTAGAAATTCCGTGGTTTCGAGATAACGCCTGTAATCGTCAGTCATCGGCGTCGCATCTCCAACGGAAGTCCGTCGACCGGAACAGGAAGCGAGGTGTTGTCCCACCGGATCTGATAGTTCTCCGGAACCGTCCAGATGAACGACCGCAGCATCCGGTGCAGGATCGCTTTGACCTCAAGAGTTCCGAATTGCATGCCGATACACTTATGCGCTCCTCCCCCGAAAGGTACCCAAGCGAACCGGTGGTGTTGATCTTCGCGCCGAGGCTCGTCAAAACGTGAAGGATCGAACCGCTCAGGATCACTCCAGATCGTTCGATCGAAGTGATTCACCGCAGCTGTAATGGCACAAACGGTGCCCACTGGGATGTGATATCCGTCGATGGCTACATCGCGAACCGTCTTGCGCATCACCAACGGAACAGGCGCAACCAATCTGAGCGCTTCCTTGATCACGAGATCGATAACCGCCATCTTCTCTAGGGCCTCGATGTCTGGTAACCCGTCACCGACGGACTCGGCTTCCGCCGCCGCTGCCTCCTGCCACACCGGATTCTTGGCGAGGAAATAGGCGACCGCAGTAGTGGTGATCGTCGATGTGTCGTGAGCCGCCATCATCAAGAAGATCATGTGACTCACCACATCCTCGTCGGAGAACCGCTCCCCGTCTTCGGTGGTGGCTTGACAAAGAGCAGCGAACAGATCGTCCGTTTCACCGGCTCGCGCGGCCGGCAGATGCCTGAAAAAGTAATCCTCCAAGACGCGCCGGCCTCGCACGCCGGCGCGGAATCTAGTTCCCGGAAGCGGAACACGCACAAGGGAGCTCGCTGCACGCACCGCAGCGACGAACGCCTTGTTGACAGCATCACTCTCCTCCTTGCCGCGGCCACCCATGAAAACGTCGGTGGCTACATCGAGGGTGAGTTCCTTCAGCAGTGGATAGATTCGAGCCGACGAGCCCGTCGGCCACGCGGGTACTGCTGAGCGAACGCGTGGGGTCATTTGCTCGACATATCCGGTCAGGCGCGGACGCGTAAACGCCTCCTGCATGATGCGCCGGTGCATCAAGTGCTCATCAAAGCTCATGAGCATCAAACCGCGATGAAAGAAGGAGTCGATCAAAAAGGACCAGCCATCCTGAGAAAATGCCTTGGCTTCGCTCGTGAAGGCCTGCCGGGTGGCCTCCGGACCGGCGATGACGACCAACTTGGTGCCGAACGCGCCCATCCACGACACAGAACCCAGACGGTCGTAGCGCTCTCGGCTGAAATCCGATCCGAATCGGATGTAGTCGAGCGTATGACCGACAAGAGGCAGGCCTGGATCGCCGAGCACCGGTTTCAAGCCACTTCCGGGTGGCACAACAGCGAGTTCACAGACCGGCCAGCCTCGGCTCCATCGACGCCAACTCTCGTCAACGACACTCGGCGCTGGCGCAAGCAGGACGGACGACAGACTCCTTCTGGCTTCAATCACAGGCTCAACAAGCGGGTTCACAACAGCTCCTCCCAGTCACGGCGTACCTTGACCGCACTCGCCACCAGTTTTTACATATTGGATGTAAATGTCAATATCTAGACAGATATGATATTTTGTCGTCAGCGGCGGCTGAATCTCGGCCTCGTCACATGCCGTTCGACTGACACCGCCAGGCTGGACTTCAGACCAACCAGCTGACGCTCCAGCAAGAAGTGCCCACGCTCGCCTGGTTTCCGAGTCAGGATCCGTTACATGAACGTCGATACCGGCCTGCGTGCGCCGAAATTTCACCGCTCGGTGCGCGGCGCCGACTGGGCACAGAGTGCCCAAGCTGACCACGGCAATAGTTGCCTCAAACCTTTGCATAGCGAGACTCATCGTCGTGCGTCAGTTTTCCGCAACAATGGGACCGCGATCTACCGATGTATTTGGCATCGCGTAGTAGCACTGATGCCATATCGCTGACCGCCACGAGATTAGGCGTTATTCCGACAAAAGTTACAGACATGCCCGGCTAATCCACGGTGGCAAACTCTCGCAACCGACACTTTCCGAGGAACGAGGCATAGCTACACCAGCAACGCCGACACCCACCACAATCTGCACCGGATCGCATCCATGCCGTTTAGAAAGAAACCTTCACCATATTTCGACAGAGACCAAAAGGTTACTGAAATTTACATCAAATCACTAGTTCGGCGCTTTTCATTTCGACGCAGCTTCTTTGAGGAATCTACCTGCACATTCAATCGCTTCGCGCGCCTCGGGCAAAACTCTGAACATGGCCTGGAAAACGTGAATTTGTCCTCGATACACCTGGATTTCGACCGATGAGCCGTCGGCTCGAAGATACTTTCCGAGCGTCCGCGAATCATCGATCAGCATTTCTCGACCACCGACTTGAATCAAGGTCGGTGGCATGCCGCAAAGGTCGGCAGTAAGCACGCTAACTCGAGGATCGCTGGGATCTGCCCCAGCTACGTACAACTGGAGCGCCCGTGCCGCCGACCGTGCAGACGCGAAAGGGTCTGAGCGCCGGACTTCGCGTGCTCGCGCTAGTTTGCAGCTGAGGTCCAGCACCGGGGACATCAGGAGCAACGAATCCGGGACTGGCAGCATCTCGTCTCGCGCGCTTAGCGCAGTCGCCATCGAGAGCTGCCCTCCTGCGGAATCTCCAGCCAAAGCCACAGAATCTCGCCCTCCAGATGAACTCGACCGATGCGCAAGCCAGCGGTACGCATTCAATGCGTCGTCAGCTGCGGCCGGGTACGGGTAGCGCGGCGCTAGTCGGTACTTGACGGCGAAGATCGGCCGACCGCTAGCTGAGGCCAGCTCACCGAGAAGTCCGCGATGCGTACCTGGAGAACACATCGAATAGGCGCCGCCGTGAATATAGAGCACAGGCGGTGCGTGAGGATCAACAGCGGACGATGTGACCCATTCCCCGCAAATCCGACTTCCAGCAAACTGGGCATCCACCTGTTCGACTGTCACCCCACGGCGTGGCCACGAGGTGGCAAGTGCCATACGCAGCACTCGATCCAAGACAGCAATCCCATAGGCATTCGGAGGGAGAACTCTGGCCAGCGGGCGAATCGTAATCTGAGACGAGAGAGCGAGCAAGTAGCTCGCGATGCTGGGCCGCCAGTCCGGCGCCTTCATATCCGTCACGACGAGGCCACCGACCCTCGCCTGTCAAATCGGTAACTAGACAATGGAAAGGTTCGGCTACGCAGAGATGTCTCGAGTGTCGTCGACGGGCGGAGCGGCACATCTCCATGTTGGTCGAAATAGTAACTATTTGCCGCCGAACAGGTGGGTTGCCAGAAAACTTGTCGGTGGCGTCGCCGGAGCACATCAGCAAAATACCGATCATTGGCCTCATCAGTGACCTCTATATAATTCGATCCCGACGCGCGGGCATGCCTAAGGCATCGGACAATGTGCCGACTCTGCGCTTCGATTAAGGCGAAATAAGAAGAACCGTTGTAACCATATGGACCAAAGATGTTGAAATGATTCGGAAATCCCGGGACGCTCACGCCCTCAAAAGCCTGGAGGCGGTGCTCGCCCCACCAAGCCGCCTGTTCGAGTCCACCGAGGCCTTTAAGCGTATATGTCGGCATGTTGCCCGGCTCCATCACCTTGAAACCCGTCGCGAGTATTAGAACATCAATCGGATAGGTTTCACCGTTGATCGTGTGAATTGATTGGCCATCTATGTATGAGATTCCATCCGTTTCGAGCGAAACATTGCGTCTATTGTAAGTCGTTAGATATGAATTGTGGAAGCTAGGCCTCTTACATCCGAGAGCATATTTTGGAATAAGACTTTCCCTCGTGCATGGGTCATCTACTTGATTGCGCATATAGCGCTTCGCGAGGTCCTCCATCGCGGTCGACATGGGAAGAATAGTGTGAAAGTGAGCCGCGATTGGAAACGTCAGCTCGACAAATGCTTGACTACCTATGCGCGTGGCAAACTGCACGCCCGGAAAATGGCGTAATGCAGCGCGAGCCCACCTAGGTACCCGAAAATCCGGCTTAGGCAAACAATAGATGGGCGTACGTTGAAACACCGTCAAACTTGCCGCAGTTTTGGCGACTTCAGGAATCAGCTGTACCGCTGAAGCTCCCGTGCCGATGACTGCCACTCTCTTGCCCGCGACGTCCTTAGAATGATCCCATCGAGCGGTGTGCAGGGTGACACCAGCAAAGCTTGCAACGCCCGGTATCTCCGGCCATTTCGGGCGACTCAAAACACCTGAACAGTTGATGACGAAACGTGCGGCTAGCTTCTCCCCAGCCGCAGTCAGCAATTGCCATAGATTTACAGACTCATCATAACAAGCTTCAATAATGGTCGTATTGAAGCGAATTTTTTCGGCAAGCCCATACTTCTCTACACACTCGACCGCATAGTCTTTGAGCTCATTTCCGTGTGCATATGTTCGCGACCAATCAGCCCGTTTTTCGTAGGAAAATTGATAGCTATACGACGGAATATCCACCGCGATACCGGGATAAGTGTTCCAATGCCAAGTGCCACCTACACCGCCGGCTTCATCTACGATTAAGAAGTCGGAAAATCCCGCCTTTTGCAGGCTGATCGCGGTGCCGATACCCGAGAAGCCCGCTCCCACGATTATTATCTCACTATCGAAGACCTGCATATAAATTCATCGCTTCCTAAGACTGATCTATGGGCATTGTCATCCGACGCTTTTTGAGAAGCGCCGAATGATCGGCTTCTATCCGTCATTGCCAGTGACGATATAGTCATGCATGTCGAATTGAGAGAGTTCTCTTCTGAATTGGGTGGCAAAACCCGGATACATCGTACCGTTGTAGCCGTCCTCGGTTAGGTACCAACTTGTGCATCCTGAATTCCAAGTCGTCCGCTTAAGACGACGTTGGATGTCCGCGTGGTAGGCACTTTGCCGGTCATTTCGAACATCTAGAGTGCGCACACCTTGAGCTTGGAGCACTTTGATCGCCTTGACGATGTAGTCGATGGCCGCTTCCATATAGATAAGAGCTGAATTATGGCCAGGACCGGAATTCGGTCCAAAAGTGAAGAATAGGTTCGGATAGCCGGCGACGTTCACACTTTTATAGGCATACGTTCCCCGAGACCATTCATCGTCTAGCTTTCGCCCGTTTAGACCTCGCACCGGGAAGGGTGTGCCTTGCTTACAGACATCAAATCCGGTTGCAAAAACTATACAGTCGACCTCATGCTCGACACCATCGGCTGTCCGAATACCGTTAGGAGCCAGAGTAGCAATTGGCCAACTAATGAGCTTGCAATTACTAGCTTGCAGGGCTGGGTAGTACTCGCTGGTCATCAGCATCCGTTTGCACCCCGGCCTGAAGTTAGGGGTCAACTGCCGTCGAAGCCAGCTGTCCTTCACCTGCCGACGCAGATTAGATTTCGCCGCTATTTCGATGACTGTCGTTGCAGCCGTATCCCACACCATGCCGACAGCCATGACCTCGTGCGCCCAAAACCATATCTGTCGCCCAGCTTGTTCGAGTGAAGACGAACGACGGAACATGGATCGCAACCAGCCCGGGTGCGTGAAATTCGGCCTTGGTAGAACCCAACCGGGCGTTCGCTGAAAGACCTTGACTGATTTAGCGCATTTTACCAATTCTGGCACAATCTGGACTGCACTCGCACCTGTTCCGACCACGGCAACACGTTTGCCTGAAAAGTCATAGGCGTGATCCCAGCGAGCGCTGTGCATCTTTTTGCCTTCGTATGAATCAATACCCCTGATGTCCGGGAGACTCACATTCGCAAGTGGCCCACTCGCAATGACGATCGACCGACCCACGTATCGCCGGCCATCCCGTGTGTCAGCAACCCAGGTAGCGCTTTCTTCATCGAATTCAATCGAACTCACTTCAGAACTAAATTTGATGAATCGAGTAAGATCATACTTTGCTACGATTCGTTCAATATATTGCAGTATCTCGGCGCTACCCGAGTACGCTTGCGACCAGGAAGGGTTCTGTTCAAAGGAGTAAGAATAGAGCAATGAAGGAATGTCGCAAGCCGCTCCGGGGTAGCTGTTATCCCGCCAGGTTCCTCCGATACTATCGGAACGCTCCAATATAACGAATTCGTCCATGCCCTCCTGAATCAGCCGAACAGCCGTGCCGATACCAGCGAATCCGGCGCCAATTATTAGAGTGGTCTTTACTTCTGTCATTTCGCTACCGGCTCATAAGTCAGCTCGTCAGTCCATGAAGGTGGTCGACCTAGAACTCGAACGGGGAAAACATCGATTGCGTCGCCCAGGCGCTGTGATATGAAATGCAGGGGTTGGGAGCGTTTAATCGAAGACGACATGTGAGCCTTCAGAATGTGATATCCGGGAACCCTCCGAGTGTGTTCACTGCGATCACCGACATTCGCGTAACGTGTTACGGCGTTGTATAGTTTTTCTTCCGACAAGCCCATGGCATTGAGATTCATCAGCATTCGCGTTAGGAGAGGTACATAGAGTAACCCGCCAGCCAGGATTCTTGGATCAATCAGCGCGCCAGCTGTTTGGATTGCGTGGACTCGCATCGGGCTGGCACCCAGATCATTGAGGACCTGAAAACCTACGGCTAGATGCCTCGACTCGTCGCTGTTCACTTTATTGAAAACCTCGGCACAAAGCGGGTCCGCGACCTCGTCCAATAGAAATTTGAGCAAAGCTCCGTCGAGGGCGGTTTCCAGAGCGGGAATCGCGGCACCAATCACCGTTAATGGTAGAGCTTCAGCATATCGATCTAGCCATTCAATCACCAGCCGGATATTTTTGTTCGGAACGGGCTTTTCGTCCTTTTCCAGCATCCCCCACCGCCGCATGAGTGCTAGCTCAACGTTGGCGTGGCGCTGCTCTTCAGCGTGAAAGTACCGGTAAATGTCACCCAGAGCCTCGAACGGAGCTTTTGGTGCCATCGCCGCGAATGCCCGCGCTCCGACATGTTCAATCCACACTACGTCAGCCATGAACTGCTTGAGCTTGGGGCGCTGCTCATCCGTGATGAGCTCAGCACCCGGAGCATCCCAATCGATATCCGCCAGCGCCCATTGCTTACTTTTTATGGTTTCGAGCATATCGCTATATGCGAAAGACATTTCCTTACCCGCTTTCTCTAGACGATCTGTTTCCAGGAAGCCACTTGATCCATCAATCCCAATGCACGTGTGAAAGTGCTCGGTAGTGTTCTTTTAATCTGCCACAGCACTTTTGCATCGATCTGAGGCACGACGTAGATTTGCCCCCGGTCATGTGCGTCGAGTGTTTTGCGTGCGACAGACTCCGGCGATACGCCGGTCCACTTCATCAGCGTGCCCGCGAGTCTGGCAGCAGACTCTTGGATCTGAGGATTATCTACGATGTTGGTTTTCACAAATGTCGGACAAAGCACGGTGACATTGACATCGGTACCAGAAAGTTCGGCTGCTAATGTCTCTGATAGAGCCAAAACGCCCGCTTTACTCACGTTGTAGGCGCCCATACGCGGCGCGGCGCCAAAACTTGCCGCGGACGCAACGTTGATTACACCGCATCGGCGATGCTCGCGCATCCGAGGGACAAAAGTCTCGCAACCGTAGATCACACCCCAAAGGTTCACTGAGATCGCGGCATTCCAGTCGTTTATCGATGTTGCACCGATAACGTTGCCACCCGCGCCGATTCCGGCGTTATTGATCACCAAGCTGGCGGGCTTTCCGAACCAACTCTCACCTGTCTTTGCCAGCTGCTGTACCTGGTCAAGTTCGGTCACATCGCATTCGATGTCGAGGCCTTCGCCGCCTGCCTGGCGCACCAGTTCGGCCGACGCGCGCGCTGTGCTCAGATTTCTGTCAGCACATATCACC
Organism: Mycobacterium sp. SMC-17; assembly: GCF_045310915.1. Lineage (NCBI taxonomy): Bacteria > Bacillati > Actinomycetota > Actinomycetes > Mycobacteriales > Mycobacteriaceae > Mycobacterium > Mycobacterium sp. SMC-17. Next base: position 10,027 of record NZ_JBJIAK010000063.1, read on the forward strand.
CGGCCACCGCGACGCGCGAGCTCTACAGCAAAGGCGCGCCCGATGCCACTGCCCGCCCCCGTCACGACAGCGTCGGCTCCATAACTCCGGCCTGGCGTTCGGCCAAGAAACGACAATCTCATGTGACCTTTCCCTATTTGATTTAGCGGCCGCAGAGAGATTGCGACGCAACTCACTTTTGGTGGCGGCTGCCACCATTGGTGGCGGATGACACCAGTTTGTCGGTCGCTTGTCCCGTTTGTCAAGATGGTGGTGTGCGGTCTCAAAACAAGCGCTGGGGTGGGCGCACAGGCGCGGAACGGCGAGCAGAGCGGCGCCAGAGGTTCATCGAGGCGGCGACTGAAATATGGACCGAGAACGGCTGGGCTGCGGTAACCATGCGCGGCGTGTGCGCAACCGCCGGGCTCAATGACCGATACTTCTACGAAGAGTTCAAGACCCGCGACGATTTGCTCGTGGCAGCGTGGGACGGTGTCCGGAGTGAGGTGCTAGGCGAGCTCTCAACGCTGTTCAACGAGCGAATCGATCGGCCGGCGATGGAGACTATTACCGCGGCGATCGCCATCGTGGTTGACCGGATCGCTTCCGATCCAGGCCAAGCCAGCATCCTTCTCGCCCACCACGTCGGCAGTTCTCCACTTCAGGATCGCCGCGCACTCGCACTGCAAGACGCAACGCAACTCGTCGTGGAGGCAAGCCGACCCCATTTGCTTAATGACGTAGACGAGGCAGCGCTCCGCATGGATACCTTGGTTGCCGTAGGAGGTTTCGTCGAAGTCATCACCGCGTGGCATTCTGGGCTGCTCGATGTGTCGAAGGACGAGGTGATTGTGCATACGAGCCGACTAGCCGAGATTCTCGCGCAGCGTTACCTGGCTGATTGATGCACGGTGATGTAGCTGGTCGACTCGTTCTGCTCCGTCGAACTAGGTAATTCAACGAAGGCGATGTGCGCGACGGGGTCACCAGACACATGGCCTGGGGAACCGTCCGCTTTTGCGATCACACGAATGATGTCGAATACGATCGACCACGAGGTGCCCCACCGAACTCCAGCGGCAATCCACCGACAACACTATGCGTATTCCTACAGGTCGCCAAGGTTGACAATTGGGACCTCACCAATCGATGGGCGAAGCACCGAAGGTGCCCGGTGGACGAGAATCCGACTGCGGCTGGCGCCGATGCCCTGCGCCACCGCAGCCGGGAACCGACCCCGCTCACCAATTGGTCAACCGGGACGAAAGCTCTTGTCTTCGCCTTGATGAGCGTCGGGTTATTCGGTCTCCACCCATAGTCGGCGAATCGGGACTCTAGAGCGCCGCAGCTGCCAGAAGAACGACGAGGCGATCGCATCGATGGTTTCAACTCATACCGATTACGGCTGTCTGCGATCGGGTGCGGAAGGCACGAACGCGGCCTGCCGCAAACAGGTTCACTGCACTTCCTGTTGATGAGCCCCGTTGTCTGCACGGCGAACGAGTTCCGCGAATAGTTCACCGAATCCCTTGATGTCCCCATGCGCAGCGAAGTGCCCTACTTCCACTGCTACGAAGATCGCTTCAGCAGTGAAGCGCATGACGCCGTCAGCACCAATTCCGGCGCCGGTGACGTGGATGGCACGGCCATTGCGTTCAGTAATACGCGCGGCGAGCCTATGGGCATCATGCAGCGGAACCGGCTGCAAGTACTCGACGGTCAGCCTGCGTGTGACAGCCGGCGTTCCGGCGATCCACAACGTGAAGCCAAACAAGTCATCGCACGCGGCGGCGATGGCCCCGCCGTGGGCGAGACCTGGCGCGCCCACGTGCCGTTCATCGAATGTGACGTCCGCGTACACCTCCTCCCCTCGGCGGAAGACCGAAAGGTGCAGTCCATGCGGATTGTCTGGTCCACAGCCCATACACGTCGGAGTGTGCGACGGTAACCGCTGCACGTCCGGTGGATTCGAAATGCTCACAAAGACCTCTTCTCGTCACTGGTGGCAAGTACCACGATCGCTGGCGCTCGAACGCGGGCCGACTGCCCTGCTCGCTATCCCGAAGACGGGTAAGGGCACCACACCGATGGCGCCGAATCGGATTCCCTTGTCGCGCAACCGGGCACGAAAACTCCTCGTTACTTCCAGCAGAGACTCATCGACGTGTCTGGCGAACGCGAACGCCCGCCTCGAGACCTGCGAATCCTCACTAAGCCGGAAGCAACATGCTGTATTCAGCGTAGCCAGCAGCGACATCCACCAGTACTCACGAGAGTGCCGGAACGCTGGCTACCTGACAGTCAATGTTCATAGTCCGAGCAGCACAATCCGTACAGTTAGTTTCCCTACGCTACATTGAGTAGCATAGGGAATGCAATCGCTTTTCAACCGGGGCACCGACACAAAACCGCATCGAGTTACGGCTCAGATTCGCCGCGCACGTCTGCACCGCGGTGTGTGACCGCATGGTCGCGATCGCGTCCGGGAACCCAATGAGCCCGCCGCAGCGCACGGTCAACACATCCTTGACCCTGCGGTTGGCCAAAGCGGCGGATACCGACACCTAGAAAAACGAAGCGCCTTCGTTCGGCTGAACCCAGATCACCCGAACGCGCTTGATCCCGGTCATATCGACGGCCACAGCGATGTGGCGCGGCGTTGGTGGCGTGCGGCCGCCGTCTTTGACCTTCACGATCATCGCGTCGAGCTAGATCACCGGATACGACGATTCCGGCGGTCGGCGCTGCCATGCCAGGACCCCATCGGAGACCTCTTCGACGATACTGGGGATCGTCTCTCGCGATGCCTGCGTCCCGATCGCCGAGCCAAATCCGAAATCGGATGTCCCGCAAATTGATTCCGCACCGCATATAGAGAGATGGCCATGCCATCGAGCCTGCCTTAACCACGCTGGCCGATGGGTACCAGCATCGGGGGCAACGAACCGCTGCGGTCTCGCGGCACGTCCAAGAGTACCGGGCTGGCGTGGTGAGCACCGTCTTGAGTGGCCGCCGTTACAGCCCCTTGATCAGCTCGCCGTTCTCGTCCCCAAGGTGAGCAGGGAGTTCGGCGCCAGCCCACGTTGAAGGACGAGCTTGATCAACCTCGGCAGCAGCCCGCCATCACCGGTCACCGCCATCGATCAGCGCCGGCAGTTCATGCACTGCCCCGAAGCACGAAGCGCGTCGGCCATCTCGACTGCAGGGCTGGCGGCAATCAGCGCCGCATCCATTGCCCTTTTATGTCGTCACGTCCTGCGATCCTTCCGTTAAGAGGATTTACACAGTCCATCTGATGCGCCCACGGACCGCCCGCCATGCCGAGCGGGCTACTTCTTCGACTCAAGTACGCGCCACACGCCCGACTCGTGGACGATGCGCGCCAACGACGCCGTGAACGAGACCCGTTCGAGGCGACCCTCGGGACAGAAGTGTCACCATCAAGACCACCGGAACTGTCATAAATGAGATGTGATCGGTCCTATGGTGAGGTGCCATCACTTGCGGGTCGAAATGCCGGGGGTGCGGGCAGAACTGCGCGACAAGGAGATTGGCGCTCGGCACTTCCCACCGCCGCGAACATCCAACGCGTAGGCTCCCAGTGTGCACGTCGACGTGATGACCGTTCCGCAGCCTTTGACTCAGATGGGCGCACTTGCCCAGCGCACGCAGGCCGCCGGTTTCTCCGGCCTCCTGCTGACCGAGACCGGCCGGACCGCCTATCTGAGCGCAGCGGTTGCATCCCAGGCTGCGCCCGGGCTCGAACTGTCCACCGGTGTCGCAGTAGCTTTCCCGCGAAGTCCCTTCATCACCGCGGCATCAGCGTGGGAACTGCAGGAAGCCACAGGAGGCAAATTCCGCCTCGGGATCGGCACCCAGGTACGCACGCACGTGGTGCGTCGCTACGGCATGCCCTTCGAACAGCCTGGACCACGGCTGCGCGACTACGTACGCGCCGTGAAAGCGTGCTTCACCGCGTTCCGGACCGGCAAGCTCGACCATCACGGCGACTTCTACGACCTGGACTTCATCACCCCACAATGGAGCCCCGGCCCCATCGACGCCCCCGATCCCAAAGTCGATATCGCGGCGGTGAATCCGTGGATGCTGCGCATGGCCGGCGAGGTGGCCGACGGCGTGCACATCCACCCACTCGGCGAGCCGGGCTACATCGCCCGCCACGTACTGCCCAATGTCGCCGCCGGTGCCGAGAAGGCGGGTCGCTCCCCCGCTGACATCGACACGATCATCCCGGCGATGACGATTGTCGGCGACACCGACGAAGAACGCCACAACGAGCGTGAATTCGTGCGGGCCAGCATGAGCTTCTACGGCAGCACCCCGAACTACGCCTTCATCTGGGACGAGGCCGGTTTCGAGGGCACCACCGCGCGCCTGCGGGAGAAGCAGAAAGCCGGCGACATGGCAGGCATGATGGCGCAGATCACCGACGACCACATCGCCGCGTTCGCCACTGAATCCACCTGGGATGAGCTGGCGGACAAGCTCGTTGCCAAATATGACGGCGTCGCCACCCGCATCGTGCTCTACAACGCCCTCGGCGGGTCAGACCGCTTCGAACGGTACGGCGAGATCGCGCGGCGGTTGTCGGCGGCCTTGCCCCAGTTTGACTGACATCAAAACAAACTCACGATCGCGCCCGGGGACTTCGTTTCCGCAATGCGATGCCTCTATGCATTCTCGAGATCGGCCGCATAGGTCATTACGACTACACGCGCTGCCGCTTGAGTCAAGAAATCCTGTAGCTTTTGAACATCGGGTTAAGGGCGCACCGGAACAGTGCCATGGCCAGCCGCCTAGCGCTCAGAGCTATCGATTGTCTGACAGCGAGGGCCATGTGCTCCCGCTGCTCGCCAAGTTCGCATTGTTATCTGTAAGAGGAAGCCGATTTGGCGCCAATCGCACTGGTAGCCACGATGGTGACATGTGGTGGAGGGTCGGTGGCCGGTCGTTCCGTCGTACACATGTAACTCGCGTCTGCCCGATTGTGCGGACCTTCAATGCCAGCGGTACAAGAGAATTGGCGAGTCATGACCTTTGAATCGAAGTACGGTCCGTGGGCACTTGTAGCCGGTGCCTCTGACGGTGTCGGAGCGGCTTTCGCTGAGGCGTTGGCTGAGCGTGGGCTCAATGTGGTGTTGGTGGCCCGGCGGCAGTCGGCGTTGGATGAAGTGGCTCGCGGCATCGCGGATCGGACTGGGGTGCAGACGCGCACGCTGGTCGTCGACCTCTCTGCGCCCGAAGCCTCCCGTGCAATCGCGGATGCGACCCATGATCTGCAGATCGGTTTCCTCGCGTACTGCGCTGGCGCCGATCCCACCTTCAGACCGTTTCTGGAGACACCGATCGAAGTGTCAGAGTCATTGGTGCAACGTAATTGCGTGACCTTGATGCAGCTGTGTCATCAGTTCGCGCCGCGTATGGTCGAACGAGGTACGGGCGGCATTGTCATCTTCGGCTCCGGTGCCGGCCTGGTGGGTGGTCCGAATATGGTGGCATATGGTCCGAGCAAGGCATTCGACATGATTCTGGCTGAAGCGTTGTGGAGTGAGTTGAATCCCAAGGGAATTGATGTCATTGGCCTGATTCTGGGCAAGACGGATACGCCGGCGCTTCGCCAACTCGAATTCGAACGCGGCCAGCTTGCTTCACTCACTGCGATCCCCAACGGGGCCGACACCGTCGACAGTGTGGTCGCCGAGGCCTTTGCGAATCTCACCGACGGTCCGACGGTGTTTGTCGGGGACCAAATGCGTACTGCTGTCACGATGTTGGGGCAAGTAAGCCGTAATGATGCGGTTCGGTCGATGGCGATGGCGAGCGCCGCGTCGATGGGTGATGCCCTATCGACCGCCATATAGCGAGCGCCTATTCGTCGTCGCCGTCATCGTCCACACCCAACAGGTCCCCGAGGGTATTGAAAGCTGAAACCCGTTCTACAGGAATGGTGATCGGACCACCTTCGAACAGTTCGTTGTAGCCGTCAGCGGTGACCGTATAGGTGGCTGTCACATCGTCGAGATCGTCGGTACGAGCAATGAGGACGATGTCGTCGGCACTGCTCGTCCATGTTTTCCTGGGCCGCAACGTATCCAGGGTGATCGTCACTTCAAGGTCACCATCGTCGTTGTGGTCGTAAGTAACCGGATAGTTCTTGAGGCGCCTCGGGATATACGGCGGTGCGACGCCGCCCCACGTCGGGGCCATCCAGTGGCGGTCCTGCATCTTGTCGAGTTCGAAGGCGTCGGCAGCCCGCCAGTCGACACCGCGTGCTCCGGTGAATGTCAGCACGATCTCGACGTTGTTGAGGAACGAGGTTTCGACGTTTTCGATGGTGAACTTCAGACCCGAGCACGCCGCACCAGCCAAATGGCCCCGCGACCACTTCCAGTCGGCCTCGATCGTTTCCCGGTACGCCTGGACGCTCTCGTCGATTTCGATTTCGCTCAACACTTTTGGCGGTTCAGGTTCGGCGATCCCGAGGCTTTGATAGAGCCCGGCTGGGTTGAACCTGTCGAGTATGGACGGGGTTCGTGACTTCGATTGCTTAGCCGTTTCGGAACGTTCTCGGACCTGGTTCTCGTGCACGTCCACGAGCAGGTCGACCACCGCATCCTCGCCGAAGAACGTGACGGCGGTGCCGGCGACCGCCGCGTTGACGATCATGGGCGATCGACCTGGAGCGATCTTGAGGTACTGCTGACGTACGGATGCCATTTTCGGCCGGTCCAAGATGGTGGCCAGCCGTTCCAAGTGGTACCGCTCGATGGCGATGTCGCCACCGAGCTCACCCAGGTCTCGACGTTCGGCAAGCCGCAGTTCTTGGTTAGTGACGAAGGCGATTCCGACCGGATTGTGCTTGCGGGCAACGTCGATGTCGTCTTCCAGCTTGCCCTTGATGGTGTTGAAATCCTGTTGTCCCCGAGGGAAATACACCGCCCAGGTCCATTTGTTGCCGTCGCGGGTGCACTCGCCGTCGCGGCCGCCGTCCTTGCCGCCCAGCGGGTGGGAGGGGTCGATGTCCTTGGACTGATCCGGTGGTGCTCCGCAACCCGTTAGCACGGCGGTGGCCATACCTGTGGGACTTCATGAAGATGTAGAAATCGCTCCATTGCCGGACGGGCCGCCCTACTGTGCTGCGCCAGCAGTTCGATGTGTATTCCATCAAACCGAAACAGCGCAAAACTTACGTTTGAAACAATTGATTCCGTTTCTCGGAGAGTGTGCTCAAATCCGGAATTGATGCGCTACTGTGATCCGCGTGACAGGCGAGGTGCGCGCGACCATGGCGGAACGCCAGCGTGCGAAACGGGCTGAGTTGGTGCGGGAGGAAGTCATTGACGCCGCGTTGGCTGAGTTTGCTGTGCGCGGGTATCACCAGACTTCGATCAGCCATATCGCCAAACGGCTGGGCGCTGGTCATTCGATGTTCTACCGCTATTTCGCCAATAAGCGCGACATCATCGACCAGGCCGTGCGCCGCGTCAACGGCCGTTTGCTGTCAGCGATCGGGGAGGTGTTGCCCGGCAGCCTCGCCACCATCACGGAGTTTCGCGAGTACGTGATGGCGGTCGGGATGGCTTATACCGATGTGCTTGCCGAAGAACCGCGGCTGTTGCAGTTGATCGTCATGGAGGCCGCGGGCGTCGACCAGCAGATGACCGAGCAGTTCCACCACATGTTCGACGGCGGTGTGCGGTCGTTGTCGGCCATGCTCCGCGACGGCATCGCTCGCGGTTACATCCGTTCTGACATCGATGTCCACGGCACCGCGGAATCGATCGTGGCGATTCCGTTCGGGATCGCGCTGCGTCATGGGCAGAAGCCCGACCGCGACAGACTGGTCGCGCAGACGCGGGCAACCACCGACCTGGTGTGCCGTGGCATCGCCGCCGAATGGCAGGCGTCCGACTCGAGTGAGCAGACGCGATGACGGACGACGCACAGGCCGGCGGAGCGGCCAACCGCGCTGCCATCGGCGAAGCCATCGACTGGGTCCGGCGGTACCTGCAGAACCATCCGATCGCGTCGCTGAGCACCGCCGGCGGCCAGATCGTGCTCGGGCTGCGGACTCTGGAGTACCTGTTCTTCGACATCATCAAGGGCCGGTTCCAGGTGCGCGAGTTCCTGGATCAGGCCGCTTTCATGGCCGGAACCGCCTTCACCCCAACGGTTCTGGTGACCATCCCGATCAGTGTGACGTTGTCGATCCAGTTTGCCTTGCTCGCCGGCCAGGTGGGCGCCTCGTCGCTGTCGGGTGCGGCGACCGGTCTGGTGGTCATCCGGCAGGGCGCCCCGCTGGTCGCGTCGCTGCTGCTCGCGACGGCGGTCGGCTCGGCCGTCTGCGCCGACCTCGGGTCGCGCACCATGCGCGAGGAGATCTCCGCGATGGAGGTCATGGGGGTGTCCCCGATCCAGCGCCTCGTCGTGCCGAGGCTGGTCGCTCTGGTCCTCATCGGTGTGTTGCTGACCGGTGTCACCAGCTTCGTCGGCTACCTGGCGAGCTACATGTTCAACGTCTACCTGCAGAACGGCACCCCGGGCTCGTTCATCGCGACGTTCTCGTCGTTCTCGACGGTTGGCGACCTGGCGCTGGCCATGGTCAAAGCGGTCGTCTTCGGTGTCATCGTGGCGGTGATCAGTTGCCATAAGGGCCTGGATACGCGCGGTGGTCCGGCGGGTGTGGCCAACTCCGTCAACGCCGCCGTGGTGGAGTCGGTGTTGCTGATGATGATCGTCAACGTCGTCATGAGCCAGCTGTACGTCGTCATCTTCCCGAAGACGTCGATCTGATATGGCCGCCCCATCAACATTCACCCCGACACCGCTGCGGCCGATCACGGCCGTCGGCAACGGGCTGCTCAAGGCGGCCGGGCGTACCGGCCACATGGTCGAGTTCTTCGGCAGGGTCTTGTTGGCCATGCCCACGATGTGGCTGCGTTACCGCAAGGAGTTTCTGCGGCTGCTGTCCGACATCACCTGGGGTAACGGCTCGATCGTGGTCGGTGGTGGCACGCTGAATGTCGCCGGCGTGCTTGGTGTCACGGCCGGGGCGCTGGTCGCGGTCGAGGGCTACAACGCGTTGAACCTGCTGGGCCTGGGGCCGGCCACCGGGTTGGTCTCCTCGTTCGCGACGACGCGAGAGCTGGCGCCGGCAATGATCGCGATGGCCTTCATCGCGCAGGCCGGGTGCCGGTTCACCGCACAGCTGGGCGCCATGCGGATCAACGACGAGATCGACGCGCTGGACACCCTGGGTATCAATTCGGTGGCCTACCTGGTCGCGACGCGCGTCATGGCCTCGATCATCGCGGTGGTTCCGCTGTTCCTCGCGTCCCTGGCGCTGGCGTATCTGTCGTGCCAGTTGGTCAGCGTGATCGCCGGCCAGTCGACCGGCACGTATCTGCATTACTTCGGTCTGTTCCTGGAGGGCCGGGACGTCTTGTTCGCGACGATCAAAGCTGTGGTGTTCGTGTTCATCTCGTCGACCATCCAGTGCTACTACGGCTACTTCGCCTCCGGCGGCCCGGCGGGTGTGGGTGTGGCGGCCGGGCGGGCGATGCGCGGCAGCGTCACCGTCGTGATGATCGTCAACATGCTGCTCACCATGGCGCTGTGGGGCGTCATCAGCGGTGCAAGGTTCGGTGGCTGATGGCTAACTCGTTCGACCACGACCCGCGGGGCTCGACCGACCGCAAGCTGGGTGTCATCGGCCTGTGCTTCGCGGTGGTGGCCTCGATCGCCGCGGTCCTCATGGTGGTGAAATCGCAAGGCAAGTTGGACGATTTCGTCCGGGTGGACCTGAAGCTCATCAACATCGGCGACGGCCTGCCGGAGCGCTCCGACGTGAAGTTCCGCGGCGTGATCGTCGGCATGGTGTCGAGCGTGACGCCCTCGCAGCACGGTTCACCGAACGTGGTGCACGTCAACATCCAGCCGCAGTTCGCTTCGCAGATTCCCGACACCGTGACCGCACGAGTGGTGCCGGCCAACCTGTTCGCCGTATCGGCTGTTCAGTTGGTGCAGAACGGTAATGGCGCGCGGCCCATCCGCACCGGTGACGTCGTTCTCGAAGACCAGACCTTGCCCACTGTGCTGTTCCAGAACGTGTTGGCCAAGCTGCGGCAGCTGCTCAAAGCCGTTGGGCAGGCGCCGGATTCGAACAATGTCGGTGTCTTCGCGGCACTGTCGGAGGCCACCCGCGGTCGGGGGCAGAAGCTCACCGACGCCGGCGGCGACCTCAACAGGGTTATGCAGCAACTGAATTCGGTGGTTGCTTCCGACGATTCCGGGCCGACGACGTTGTCGGCGCTGAAGTCGGCCGCCGACAGTCTGCGTACGGTGTCGCCGGATCTGTTCGCCGCGCTGGACAGCTCGGTACAGCCGATGCGCACCTTCGCCGAGAAGCGTTCCCAGCTCACGAATTTCCTGACCGGTGGGCTGCACACGACCGGAACCCTTGCTGATGCGTTCGAGCACCAGACCGACCGGATGATCGAAGTCAGCACCGGGCTGACTCCAGGGCTGGGTGTGCTGGCTGATCACGCCGGCGAATTCCATGGCATCTCAACGCGATTGCAGGCCTTGGCCAACAAGGTTTACGACGAGGCCTACAACCCGGAGACCCACCTGCTGACTCTCGGTACGGTGATTTCGATCAACCCGTCGCGCCAGTACACCCGGGCAGACTGCCCACGCTACGGAGCCATAGAGGGGCCCAGTTGCCGCACCGCACCGGAAACCCCGACCGCGCCCGATCTGAAGCCGGGCCTGGCCTCGATGGGCATGGGAGTCCCACCGTGGGTGACCGAGAACCGCCCCAACTTCGCGCCGCCCCGATTCTCTGTGCCGGTGGTACCGGACTTCCCCGGCCCGCCGGACCGCAACGCGCCGCCGGCACCACAGGGTGCACCGGCGCCTGCAGCGCCGGACCCCGGCCCGGCACCCGCGCCACCTGCAGCCCCACCGTTAGCGGCAGAGGCGGGCGGGCCGGACGGTGCGCCCGCGCCTGCGCCTGCGCCAGTACAGCAGCAGTCCGCACCGCTGTACGGCGGCACCGTCGGTCCGGTCGGTAGTCAGATGGAGAAGAACCAGCTCAGCCAAATCGTCGGCGGCCCAGCCACTTCCGCTACCGAATTGCTGCTGGGCCCCGTCGCCCGCGGCAGCAGCGTCCAGATCACTCCTGAGCCCGGCCCCGCCGATGGCGGGCAGGCAGACAAGGGCCGGCCATGAGAATCAAGCGCAGCACCATCATTGGCCTGGCACTGTTCATGGTCTTCTCGGTTGCCGTCACCTGGATGGTTTTTGCCACCTTACAACGCAACATCGCTGGTCCAACCTCCAGCTATTCGGCCATTTTCAGCGACGTGTCGGGGCTGGCCGAAGGCGATGATGTCCGGGTCGCCGGAGTACGGGTAGGTCGGGTCGACAAGATCGAACTGACACCCGACAACAAGGCCAAGGTCGACTTCCAAGTGCGCAGCAACCAAACGCTCTACGCCAGCACGCTGGCCTCGGTGACGTACCAGAACATCATCGGGCAGCGGTACCTCGGGCTGAGCCAAGGCGATGGCGAGCGCCGCAAAATGCCTGCAGGAGCGCAGATTCCGGAACAGCGGACCAACCCGTCGTTCGATATCTCCTACATGCTCAACGGTTTTGAGCCACTGTTCACCGAGCTCGATCCGCAGCAGGTGGACAACTTGACCAACGCCATCATCGAGGCGTTCCAGGGCAATCAGGGATCGCTGTTGACCTTGACGACCCAGGCTTCGTCGCTGACGCAGACCCTGGCGGGACCGGATGCGGCGCTCGGCGACCTGATCGCCAACCTGGACAAGCTGATGGCGACGCTAGCCACGCAGAGCAAGAACCTGGAAACCATGCTGCACCAGACGTCGGTGTCGTTGTCCTCCTTGAACAGTCGGCGCGACGAACTCGTCGCATCGGTCGGGGCGATCACCGCGAACGTGACGCGGCTGTCGGCACTGGTCGATGCGATCACCCCGGATGTACAGCAATTCATCGACCGCGATCCGGGCTTGCTCAAATACGGTGTGGGCGAGGGCAAGCCCCGCCTGGCTTTCGCGCTGGCCAATGTTCCGTTGCTGCTCAAGGGCCTTGCCCGGATGACGCAGGACGGGAGCTATGGCAACATATATGCCTGCGACCTCGACTTCGGTCTATGGCGCGGCCTGCTCAACTGGTTCCGGATGTTCGTGATCCGGGCGACACCGGGTAATGGCAACGAGGTCTGGCATTCGGCGGTGTGCCAATGAGCGAGCTGTTCGGAAAGCTGCGTCCTGAGATCGTGGGTCAGCGGAAGCGCGTGCTGGAGGACTACAACAAGTTCTGGCTCGGCGCGATCGGCCTGGCGGTCATCGTCGTGATGATCGCAGCCGTCGTGCTGGTCAGTGTTCTGGACGTCGACAAGAAGCAGTACACCGCCGAATTCGCCCAGGCGGCCGCGATCAAGTCGGGCAATCCGGTCACCATCGCGGGGATTCCGGTCGGCGAGGTGCAGGACGTGCAGCTGGCCGGCGATCACGTGGTGGTGACGTTCAAGGCCGACAAGAACGTACGGTTGGGCACTGAGACTCACGCGGCCATCAAGCTGACCACCATCCTTGGTTCTCGCTATCTGGAGATCACTCCCGCCGGGTCCGGCCAATTATCCGGCAACACAATCAAATTGAGTCATACCGACGTGCCTTACGACCTGCAGAAGACCTTGGCGGGTGCGACCGAGACACTAGGTCCGCTGGACGCCGATCGGATCGCTGAATCGGTACGGGTGATGAGCGGCAGCCTGCAGGGAGTGCCCGACGAGTTGCCGCAGGCCTTGACCAATCTGAATTCCCTTGCCGGGGTTATTCAGTCCCGGCGCGACCAGCTCGGCACGTTGATCACCAACGCCGATACCATCGCGGCGCTGTTGCACCGGCAGAAGGCCGACCTTGGTGCGTTGGTGTTGCAGGGCAACCAGATTCTCGGCGAGATCGCTACGCGGCGGGCGGCGATGCAGCGTTTGTTCGACGGGGTGACGCTGCTCGCCGACCGGGCGCACACGATCTTGGCCGACGAGCCGCAACTCGACGCGCTGATCAACAGCTTGCATGAATTCGCCAAGATGCTCGCCGAGCACGACGCGCTCGTGCGCAGCATCCTGCAGATTGCGCCGGTGGCAGCGCGCAACATCGCCAACGCGACCGGTAGCGGTAATGCTACGGACCTGACTCTGCCGGCGGGTTTGATGGTCGATTCGTGGGTCTGTGCGATCAGTGGTCGGGCCCGGCAGTTCAACATCGTCGAGTACTTCAAGGACTGCAAATGAGTAAGCGCGCCTTGATGATCGGCCTGGTTGCAGTTGCCACCGCGGTCGTCGCAGTGGTTGCCGCGGTAGTTGCGGTGCCGCACTTCTGGCACCGCAACATCACCGTCCGGGCACACTTCCAGGACGCCGTCGGGCTGTACCCCGGTAACGCGGTGTCGGTGCTCGGCATGCCCGTGGGCAAAGTCGATACCGTGGAGAACAAGGGCGGCTACGTCGAGGTCACCATGGACATCGACCGAAAAGTCCCGGTCCCCAGTGACGTCGTCGCGGCCACCGTCTCCGCCTCGATCCTCACCGACCGGCACATCGAACTGACGCCGCCGTACACCAGCGGACCCAAGCTGCGCGACGGTGACCTGATCGCATTGGGGAACACCAAGACCCCGGTTGAATTCGACAAGACACTGACCATGATGGACAAGCTGGGCACCGCGCTGCGCGGTGACGCCAATGGCGGTGGGCCGCTGGGCGATCTGGTCAATCTGGGCTCGCAGATCTCCTCCGGCAACAGTGAGCAGATCAAGTCGACTCTGACCAAGTTGTCCGAGGCGCTCAAGGTCGGCCCCGATGGCGGTGCCAAGACTGAGAAGAACTTGCAGGAGATCGTCCGGAGCGTCTCCGACCTGACCCAGTCCGCCGCCGAAAATGACAGTGCGATCCGCAAATTCGGCGGCGACCTGCACCAGTTGAGCGACATTCTGGCCGACCAGAACCTCGGTTCTGGCCGGACCGGCGCCAAGGCCAACGAAATCCTCCATGAGGTCAGCGGCCTGCTCGATCGGCACCGGGACCAACTGAAGGGTTCGTTCGGCGATCTCAACACTGTGGTCAGGTCGCTGTCGGACAACAAGCGCGAACTCGAAGAGACCATCGATGTCCTTCCGCTGGCGGTGGACAATGTTTACAACGTACTTGATCCGGTCGGAGGCAGCGCACGCGTACACCTTCCCACTGACAAGCTGCTGGCCAACAACTCGTTGAACAAGGAAATCTGCAACCTGATGGGGCTCAAGCAACTGGGTTGTGCAACAGGAACATTGCAGGACTACAACAGCGACTTCGGGCTGTCCACCATGCTGGATCTGATGGCCAATGGCATCGGCCCGTCCGGTCAAGGCGAGCCGCCCAAACCCGGGGCGGTGCCGGCTCAGCCGGCACCCGCAGTACCTGCCCAGGGAGGGCCGACCCGATGAGCCTGACTTTCGTACGGCGCAGCACACGGTGCGCCGGAGTACTCAGCGGTGTGTTGCTGATGACCAGTTGCGCCGCGGGACTGGACAGTGTCCCGTTGCCGTCGCCGGGGTCAGGCGGGCCCGTATACACGCTCAACGCGGTGTTCACCGACGCGCTGAACCTGCCGGCGAAGGCGAAAGTGCGTTTGTACGGCGCGGATATCGGCGAAGTCACCTCGATCGAAGCCGAGGACTTCACCGCAAAGGTGTCCATGCGGATCCGCAAAGACGTGCCGCTCCCGGTTGGCAGCACAGCTGAATTGCGTTCTGCCACACCGCTGGGCGACGTGTTCCTGCAGATTCGTCCGCCGTCGCGCAATGATGACGGTGGCCCATTGCTGCGCAATGGTGACACCATCGGACTGGGCTCCACGTCGGCTGCGCCGACGGTCGAGGAACTGCTCAACTCGTTGGCCATGCTGGTCAACGGTGGCGCCATCCGCGCATTGACCACCGATGTCAACGGGGCCGGCCGGGCAGTAGGTGGGCGTGGCGAGAAGTTGGCCGGGCTGATTTCGGAGACCAACCAATTTCTGTCCAAGATGACCGCGCGTACCGACCAATTGGACGCCACGCTGCGCGCAACGTCGAACATGGCCGCCGAGGTGGCGGGCCACCAGAACAGTATCGACACCGCGTTGACGGCCGGTGCGCCGGCGCTGTCGGTGATCTCCGACAACACCACGCGGATCATGGATGTGGTTGACAACGTCGCCCGGATCACCCGGCAGCTGGCCAAGTTCCCGTCGATGAAGGGCACCGACACCCGCAGCGTGGCCGCTGACGTCAACAACCTATCGCGGGTGTTCAACGAGATCGTGATGGACCCCAACTTGTCGTTGAACTCGTTCAACCGGCTGCAGTCCATTCTCATCAAGGCCACCGATTCCACCGCACTGCACGCAGATATGCTCCTTTCCAAGATCGCCATCGGCGCCCTACCGGACAAGAACTACGCAGGCGACCCCGGTATCCACGGCCCGGACGGCACCGACTGGCATCTGCTGATCGGCAGCCTGCGCTACGAGTGGAACATGCTGCTCGGCCGAGTCAACGGACCGGACCGCCCATGATCACCGCGCTGAATTCCGTACTGGCCGTGGCCATCCGGATCATCAAGGCGGTGGCCAGCCGCAAGGTGGTGCTGGCTCTGTTCGGTCTGCTGCTCACCGCAGTGATCGCCTTCGGCTACATCGCCATCGACGGCCTGCGGTTCAACCCGTTTCACCGGACCATTGCGATGCGGATCATATTGCCCGAATCCGGTGGGCTGCTGGCCAATCAGGACGTGACCCTGCGGGGCATCCCGATCGGCCGGGTCGAGGCGGTCAACCTCACCGATCACGGGGTGGAGGCGGTCGCCACTGTCGACAAGTCAGTCCGCATCCCGGCCGATAGCCCGGTGCGGGTGTCGGGCCTGTCGGCGGCAGGGGAGCAGTATCTGGACTTCCGGCCCGACAACGCCAATGGTCCGTATTTGAAGGATGGCGCCGTCATTTCGGGCAAGCAGGCGAGCATTCCGTTGACCCTGCCGCACATCATCGATCACAGCCGCGGCGCTCTGGCACAGCTTGACGCCGACAAGCTCGGCAAGATGTTCAACGAATTGCACGTCACCAAGGACGGACCCCGCAAACTGTCGGCCATCCTCGACGGCGCCAGCCTACTGGCCAACACGGTGGATTCGGTGCTGCCGGAGACCACGAGCATGATCCGCACCACGCGGGTGGTGTTCGGCACCATCGCTGACGTGCGTCCGGGTTTGGCGGCCACCACGAACAACCTGACCAAAGTGCTGGGTGGCGTGAACAAGATGGACGGTGGCTTCCGCACCCTGGTGGATCGGGGCGAGCCGCAACTGGCGACGCTGGACAATCTGATCAGCGACAACCGGCAGAACGTCGTGCAGATCCTGGGCAACCTGACCACGGTGTCGCAGATCATCTATCAGCGCATCCCGGCGCTGCAGTATCTGTGGCGCCCGGACCGCGATTCGTTCATCGACCGGTTCGGCACCGTCGTGCATGACGGCGCTATCTGGGCCCTTGGTGACATCTATCCGAAGTACCGGTGCGACTACAACCTGCCCCGGCATTCACCGTCGGACGCCAGCTTCCCTGAGCCGTACAAATACACCTACTGCGAGAACCAGGACCCCTCGCTGCTGGTCCGCGGCGCTCGCAACGCCCCGCGTCCGCCGGGCGACGACACTGCCGGCCCGCCACCGGGATACGACCCGCACGCGGTGACCGACAAGACGCCGCACTATCCGGGCTACACCATCGACACCCCGTACGGTGGACCGTCGTTGCCGATACCGATGCCGAACTGACAAGCCACGAGATACGCATGAGTAAACGAACCAGCAGTACCGATGTCTTCGACCAATTGCGTGATGCAGAGACCGAGGCAGCTGAGTTGACCGAGTCGTCGGTCGATTCAGAGGACGTTGATGCCACCGACGCCGTTGCCACGGATGAACTTGTTGCACCCGCGCCCAAGCGGCGGGTTGGCCTGGCTGCCATGGTCTGCGGGTTGCTCTTCGCGCTGTTGGTGTCAGCGTTGGGTTATCTGGGCTGGCGCCAGTACGAGCAACACCAGGTCTCGATCGCAACCGCTGCCGCGTTGCAGGCGGCCAAGGACTACGCGGTGGTGCTGACCACGTTGGACGCCAAGAACATTGACGACAATTATCGCAAGTCACTCGATGGTGCCACCGGTGAGTTCAAGGATGCCTACAGCCAGGGTGCCACTCAGTTGCGCCAGGTGCTGATCGACAACAAGGTCTCGGGGACGGGCATTGTCGTTGCGGCAGCGGTGAAATCGGCGACGGCGAACCAGGTCGAGGTGCTGATGTTCGTCGACCAGTCGATCACCAACGCGTCCAACCCCAGCCCGCGGATCGACCGCAACCGGATAGACATGACCATGGAGAAGGTCGGCCGCCGGTGGCTGGCCAGCAAGGTCGAAATCCTATGACGGCCAAGCAATCTGACGTCGCCGAAGCTGAGGTCGAGGCCGAAACCGCTGACGTGGTCAGCGCAGAGTCCGTGATCCCCAAGACCACCAAAGTCTATACAGTTCGCCGCACGGTCTGCTGGGCAGTGGGCGTGTTGGTTCTCGCGCTGGGTGTAGCCGCCGGCACGACGGGATGGCTGCTGTTTGCTCAGCACCAGCGCGATGCCGAGGCTGCGCAGGCACTCGATGCGGCGCGTGCTTATGCGGTCACCCTGACCACCACCGACCAGAAGGTCATCGACAAGAACTTTGCCGACATCATCGACGGCGCGACCGGCGAGTTCAAGGACGCCTACAGCAAGGCTGCGGCGTCGATGCGAAAGATGTTGATCGACAGCAAGGTCAACACCACCGGCACTGTCAACGTGAACCACCCCGAGTTTGGTGCACACCGGTTATTGGTGCGCAGTCTCTGATTGGGCTGCGGTCGTAGCGTAGTAGAT